>JBFIZG010000006.1:0-26513 GCA_041604955.1 Gemmatimonadales bacterium
CATTCGAGTCGCCGAGCTGGGCGGAACAGCACCTGGGCCGACCGGGCGCAATCGGTCGGGTCAATTGGGAGACCCTCAACGTGATGGGTGGCTCCATCGCGCTCGGGCATCCGTTTGGCGCGACCGGCGGGCGTATTACCACGACCCTGGCCAATGAAATGACACGCCGCGACACCCAGTACGGACTGATCTCGGTCTGCGCGCAGGGCGGTATGGGGTTCGCCATGGTTCTGGAGCGATCCTGAACATGTCTGCTTTCGTCACTCAGGTGCGGGACGGCATCGCTCGCATGGAGTTCACCCTCCCACACGAGCCGATCAACAAGATCACAAAGGACGTCAGGACCGAACTCGAGAGCTTGCTCGACCGCATCCAGGGCGAAAAGGGTGTACGAGCGGTGGTGCTGATTTCCGGGAAGCCCGACACGTTCATTGCCGGCGCCGACATCGACGAGTTCGTGGCATTGAAGAACCGCGATCAAGCGCGGAAGCTCGTGCAGGCAGGGCAGGTGCTGATCAATCAGTTTGAGGACCTGGGGAAACCCGTTGTCGCCGCCATTCACGGCGCGTGTCTCGGTGGCGGACTGGAGGCGGTGCTCGCGTGCACGTATCGCGTTGCCACCGACGATCCCAAAACGACGCTCGGACTTCCGGAGGTGCAGCTCGGGATCATTCCGGCGGCCGGTGGCTGCCAACGCCTACCACGCCTCATCGGGGTGCGAGCGGCGCTCGACATCATTCTCGCCGGTAAGACGCTGCCTGCGTCGCGGGCGTTCAAGCTCGGTGTGGTGGACGAGTTGGTGCATCCAGCCATTCTCGAGGACGTGGCGACTCAAGCGGCGCAACGACTGGTGGAGGGTTGGCGTCCCAAGCGGCGCGGTAGCGGTGTCGCGGGTGTGCTGCTGGACAAGAACCCGCTCGGCCGACAGATCGTCTTTTCCCAGGCGCGGAAACAGTTGATGAAAAAAACCGGCGGCAATTACCCCGCCCCGGTGGCCGCCTTGGAAGCAGTCGAGCACGGTCTCAAGTACGGTCTCGATGCGGGTCTCGATCATGAGTCGGCGCGGTTCGCCGAGCTCGCCGTGGGGGACGTGTCGAAGCGGCTGGTTCAGATCTTCTTCGCCACCACGGCGCTCAAGAAGGACCCGGGCGTCACGGGTGCCGCTCCAGAGCCCAGGAATATCGACAACGTCGCGGTGGTTGGCGCGGGATTCATGGGGTCTGCCATCGCAGGAGTCGCCGTGGGACGCGCCGGCGCCGACGTTCGGTTGCGGGATGCCAAGCTCGAGGCGGTCGCGAAGGGCATCAATGCGTCACGCAAGATCCTCGAGACACAGCTCAAACGCCGCCGAATCAGCAAATACGAGTTCCGCCGCCTGTCCGCGCTCGTGTCCGGAGGAATCGACTGGAGCGGGTTTGGCCGGGCCGACTTGATCATCGAAGCCGTGTTCGAAGATCTTGCCGTGAAGCACGAGGTCTTCCGGGACATCGAGAAGCACGTGCCGCCGAGTTGTATTCTCGCGTCCAATACGAGCACGATTCCGATCGCACGGATTGCCGAAGCCGTGGGCGACCCCACCCGGGTCATCGGCATGCATTTCTTTTCGCCGGTCGAGAAGATGCCGTTGTTGGAGGTAATCGTGACCGACCAAACGGCCCCGTCGGCGACGGTGACCGCCGTCGCCTTCGGCCGACGTATGGGGAAGACGGTGATCGTGGTCCAAGATAGTCCGGGGTTTTGGGTGAATCGGATTCTCGCGCCGTACCTGAACGAAGCCGGACACCTGTTGCGCGACGGCGTCCCCGTCGAGGCGATCGATGCCGCGATGCGGGCGTTTGGTTTTCCGGTCGGCCCGGTCACACTCCTCGACGAAATCGGGTTGGACGTGTCGGTCAAAGCATCGGCGGTGCTACACGAAGCCTACGGGGACCGCATGGCACCGGTGCCCGGGCTCGGCAAAATGACAGCCGACGGCCGGCTCGGTCGTAAGAGCGGCCGTGGCTTCTACCAGTATGAGAAGGGCAAAAAACGCAAAGTCGATCCGACGGCATATGACCTCCTTGGTGTCAAAGCCAATGGCACTGTGCCCGAAGAAGATGTTCGCCACCGCCTCGTTTTTTGCATGCTCAACGAAGCCGCGCGAGGCGTGGAAGAGCGCGTGGTCCGGTCTCCCCGTGACGGTGACATCGGCGCGATCTTCGGTATTGGATTTCCGCCGTTTCGTGGGGGGCCGCTCCGATACCTCGACGATCTCGGGGCGGACCACGTGACCCGACGACTTTCCGAACTCGCCGAACGTTACGGCGATCGATTCGCTCCGGCGCCTGTGCTCGAACGTATGGCCGGGGCATCCGAGCGGTTCTATCCCGCAGAATAGGTACGACGATGAGCGCCTCGCGTAGTGCTCTCTTGTGGCTCAGCAATCGCAACGGCGTTTTACGTTTCACGAAACGCAACAAACTCGCCAACAAGGTCGCTTCCCGATTCGTCGCCGGCGAGACCATCGCCGGTGCGATCGAGGCTGCGGGTCCGCTGAATGCCAAGGGCATCACGGTGAGTCTGGATCTGTTGGGAGAAGGCGTCAAAACAAAGGAAGCAACCGTTGGAGCGCGGGATGGTGTCATCGAAGCGCTGGAGGCGATCGCTTCGACGGGAGTCGGTGGCAACGTGTCGGTCAAGCTCACCCAAATGGGACTCGATATCGACGAATCGCTGTGCTCCGCAAACATGCATACCGTTCTGAATCGCGCGAACGACCTCGGCATCTTCGTCCGGATTGACATGGAAGGCTCGGCGTATGTCGGTCGCACGCTCCGGTTGTTCGAAGAGGAGTTACAGCCTGCGTTTGGCGAGGGCGTGGGCGTGGTCATTCAGAGTTATCTTCGGCGTTCGGCTGCCGACGTCGAGCGATTGATCGAAAAAAAAGCTCGCATTCGCCTTTGCAAAGGCGCCTATGCGGAACCGCCCTCGGTGGCGTTCGAAACAACGCGAGCGATTCGCGCGTCCTATATTCGGCTGTTGGAGCTGTTGCTGGACGAGGGCAACTATCCCGCGATCGCGACTCACGATCCACGCTTGATCAATCACGCAGTGCAGTACGTCGAGCGTCACGCCATACCCGCGGAGCGCTTCGAGTTTCAGATGCTCTACGGCGTACGTCGCGATCTCCAGAATTGGCTGCGCGAACAGCACTACAACGTGCGCGTGTACATTCCCTTTGGGACCAACTGGTATCCGTACTTGATGCGGCGCTTGGCCGAACGGCCCGCAAACATCAGCTTCATGGTTGCGAGTATCGTGAAGGAGAGCGTATCCCGCCGGTGATCAGCGATGCCACGCTGGGGGGGTACGTTCAAGTCCACGACCGGCCGCCGGCGTTTGAAGGCTCCGACGGGGCGGCGTACTCGGTGGCTGAATACGTTGACGACACGCCGGACGAGCGAGGGCGGTTCGGTGCGGCGCTCTTGTTCGTACGCTGGTCGGCGTCCGGCGATCAACCCGTCGGCCATCTGGAAACCGATTACTTGGCATATGGTGCAGATCCCGAAGCCGCTGCGGAATCGATCCGTGCGCTCACGCTTCACGAAATCAAGCACCATCTCGACGCGTTGATAGCGTCCCGAAAGGAGTCACACAGCTGGTAACGCGTCGTCAGGGCCTCGTGCTCTCTCACGTCGGTGGGCAGTACCACGTTTTGGTCGATGGAGAGACGGTGCAGGCAACGCTTCGGGGGCGCCTGCGACAGGCGACGGAGCGCCGGGTGCTGGTGGGCGACCGCGTGACGCTCGAGCCGGATTCCGACGGCGGAGCTACGATCGAGCATGTCTTGCCACGCGATTCGGTGCTCAATCGTCGAACACCCGGGAAGCGTCGGGGCCGGCGGCCGGTTGCCGCCAACGTGAACCAGGTCGTTGTCGTAGGCGCCGCGCGGCAACCCGACTGGGATCCGTACCTCATCGATCGCTTCACGGCAGTCGCCGAAGCCAACCACATGCCCGTCGCGATCGTCGTGAACAAGTGTGATTTGCTGGACGATCCCGAGCGCTTGGCGGCACCCTACCGCATGGCAGGCTACGACGTGGTGTTGACGAGCGTGCCGGAACGGCGGGGATTGGAAGAACTCCGCACCCGCTTAGCGTCGCATGTTTCGTTCATCACCGGCCCGACCGGGGTGGGAAAATCGAGTTTGCTCAACGCCTTGCAACCCGGGCTGGAACTCAGGACGGCGTCGGTCAGTCCCAAGTCTCACGCCGGCCGACACACCACCGTGGCGTCGGAGATGCACCCGTTTGGGACGGACGGCTTTGTGGTCGACACACCCGGCTTGCGAGACATCGGGTTGTGGGCTCTCGATCCCGCAGACGTCCAGGCTGCGTTTCCCGAGTTGGAGCGTCCGAGATCCGAATGCCGGTTCGATAACTGCCGTCACCTCGTCGAGCCGGGGTGCGCAGTGGTCCGGGCGGTCGAAGAGGGTGCCATCGGCGGTACGCGGCTCGATTCCTATCGACGGCTCCTGCAGGAGTCGCTTGATGCGGCGCGCCCGTGGGAGTAACCGATGTGTCAGGAAACGGGGAACGGATTCGAGTCAGCGATGTCCGGTTACGCGATGGGGCATCCGTTTGGAACGTCCCAATCCGGCCGGAGGAGAATGACACCCTCGTCGTTTGGCAACACCGCACCGAGCACGAGCACTTCCGATGTGAAACCGGCGATTCGACGAGAGCCGATGTTCGTGACCGCGACAACCTGCCGGCCTTTGAGCGTCTGGGGGTCATAGTGCGTCGTGATCTGGGCGCTCGTCTGCTTTACGCCGAGTTCGCCAAAATCGATTTGCAGTTGGATGGCGGGGTTCCTCGCACTCGGGTGCGGGGCCGCTCCGATCACGGTGCCCACTCTGAGATCGAGGTCCTGCAACTGTTCGAGAGTTCCCATGTCTAACCCCAACGCGGAACGGTTAGTCAGTCCATTCGTCGCCGAGCGGTTCCTCCAGACCGAGCGTCTGGAGGCGCTGATCGCACCGCCGTACGATGTCATCGACGACGGACTGCGGGAGACCCTCCTCGCCGGAGACCCGCACAACGTCGTACGACTGATACTTCCCGAGGGTAACGGAGACAAGTATGCTCGCGCGGCAGACGTTCTGGCCGAATGGCGGAGCGAGGGTGTCATCGTGCGTGATGACGAGCCGAGCGTCTCGATCCTGCGACAAGAGTTTGCGCTGCGGGACGGGACACGCCGGTCCCGAACCGGCATGCTGGCGGCGGTGGCGGTCGAGCCATACGGGACGGGTCGGGTAAAACCTCACGAAAAGACCCACGCGGGTCCAAAGGCCGATCGGCTCGCCCTGCTCCGAACCACCGACACGGTATTGGACGCTCTCTTCATGTTGAGCCGTGATGAAGACAACCGGTTGCGGGATGCTCTCGAGCGGGCGACCCGAGAGACGCCGGTGGCGAGCTTCGAATTTGACGGCGTCGACACGACCATCTGGCGGGTTGGAGGTCAGCGAGCGCATGACCTCGCCGATCGTGCCCAGGCTGCCTCGCTGTACGTGGCCGACGGGCACCATCGGTACGAGACGGCCATCAGCTATCGGGAGGAAAAACCGAGAGCGACGCACGCCGTCGCGCTCATCGTACCGCTCGGTGACCCTGGGTTGGTCGTGTTGCCGACCCATCGATTGATCCACGGCGAACCCGTGGATGTCGATCGCGTTGTCGAAGGCCTGCGTGATTGGTTCCAACTTCACGAGGTGAGTCGGGACGTAAACTACGTGGAGCGTCTCACGGCGCTACGCGAACGGGGAACCGGGTGCATCGTCACACCACCAACCGGCAACGCCATCGCCTTGCTCATGAAACCCGATGCAAGCCTCGCCGACCTTCCGTTTACGGCGGAACCGAGCGTTGCATCCTTGGATGTGGCGCGGATCGACGGTTTGGTCGTCGCGAAGTTGGTCGAAGCCGCGGGCCCGGACGCACATGTGAGCTACAGTCCCGACGCCGACCGAGTGATCGAAGCGGTCGTTGCGGGGGAATCCGTTGCCGGCGTGCTCGTCAACCCGACGTCGGTGGACCAGGTCTTGCGGGTCGCCGATGCAGGCGCCGCCATGCCGCAAAAGGCGACGTATTTCGCCCCGAAGGTTCCGAGCGGCCTCGTGTTCCTGAACTTTGAGGGCTAAGACTCAGGCCCGGCGACCGAAGCCGCCTGCTCGACCGCTCTCCGAAGCCGCGCCCACACATGTGTGGCGTATCGCAGGAAATTCTCGCGCTCGGTCGGTCGATCGCGAAGCCAGTTCCACGCGGTCCGTCCACCCTTCCGGAGGTTGCATGGTCGGCAAGCGGTCACAAGATTTCCGGAGGAGTGGTCCCCCTGCTTCGCCCTGGGTTCCACATGATCGATGGTTAGATCTTCGGCCGGGAGAATCACCGCACAGTACACACAGCGGTAGCCGTCACGTGTGAAAATGTCGTCCCGACGTCCGCGGTGTGAAGTTTGCATGTTTACTACCCCAGTCTAGAGCGGAGACAAAATGAGCCCGCGTCCGAGAGAGCGTATTCTCAACAACCTCGAGGCTATCTACCGCGAGGCGTACAGCCGGGCAAAGGAAGCCGGTGACGAACAGCGGAAAATGGATCTCGACGCCTCGTTTCAGCGCGAACAACTCATCCTCGAGGTTCTCCTGGACGTGCGCGATGCGTTGAGTGCCGTTACGGAAACGTCCGTGTCGGACGCAGCACTCAACAAACTGGCCAAGCTCCGAAACCTCGGAAAGCTGACGAAGCCCTAACCGTTCCTGGCTTCGACCTCAAACTGAACTATCTTTCGCGACATGTCCACGCACGCCGAATCACGATTGAAGCCACGCCCGCGCCGGCAGGCTGCCCGTCTCGAAAAAGACGAACTGCTCGATATCTATCGTTTGATGCTCCTGTCCCGACGACTGGATGACAAGGAGATCCAACTCAAGCGACAAAACAAGATCTTTTTTCAGATCTCAGGCGCCGGTCACGAGGCGGTGGTCGTCGCCGCCGGGAAAGTGCTGACGCCCGCGTACGATTGGTTCTTTCCCTACTATCGAGACCGTGGGTTATGCCTTGCCCTGGGGATGACGCCCACCGAGATGTTGTTGTCGGCGGTGGCCGCGAGCGACGATCCCAACTCGGGCGGCCGACAGATGCCGTCGCACTGGGGACATAAGGAGCTGAACATCGTCAGCGCGTCGAGCCCCACCGGAACCCAGTTCTTGAATGCGGTCGGCTGTGCCGAGGCGTGGCTCAGATATCAGTCGAGTGAAGACATTCCCGACCGCGATGACGTCATCCGCCCCGATGAGGTGACCCTTTGCTCGGCCGGCGAAGGGACGACGAGCGAGGGCGAGTTTTGGGAAGCGATGAACACCGCCAGCAACCTCAAGCTGCCGGTGTTGTTTCTCATCGAAGACAACCAATACGCGATCTCCGTCCCGGTAGAGGTCCAAACCGCGGGGGGATCGGTGTCAAACCTGGTGGAGAATTTTCCGGATCTCCATCTGGAGCGGGTCGACGGGTGCGATCCCATCGCATCCTATGAGGCGTTGTCGAGGGCGGCGGCCCACTGCCGCGCGCGACGCGGCCCGGCGCTGGTACACGCGAGGGTGACGCGTCCGTATTCCCATTCGTTGTCGGACGACGAAGTGCACTATCGGTCGCCCAAGGAACGGGAAGAAGAAGCCCGCCGTGATCCGGTCACGACGTTTCCGGCGCGACTCATCGACGAGGGTGTGGCGACGCCCCAGGAAATCGAACAGATCAAGGCACGCGTCGAAGAAGACGTGGAGATGGCGGCCGAAGTGGCGCTCGCCTCGCCACAACCCGCGCCTGAGACGCTCTACCACCATGTGTACTCTCCCGTCACGGATCCGTGCGCCGAACAGTTCGATACGGAAGATGACCCGCAGTTCAGCGGCGACCCCACGACCATGGTCGACCTGCTGAACGCTTGTATGCGGGACGAAATGGACCGGGATCCCCGTATCGTGCTCTTCGGGGAAGACGTCGCAGACGTGTCGCGCGACGAGCATATCGAAGAGGTGAAGGGAAAAGGCGGTGTCTTCAAGGTCACCTGGGGCCTTCAGAAACGGTTCGGCGCCAACCGTGTCTACAACTCTCCGTTGGCTGAGGCCAACATTGTGGGAAGGGCGATCGGTCTTGCGACACGCGGCATCAAGCCCGTCGTGGAAATCCAGTTCTTCGACTACATCTGGCCCGCGTACCATCAGATTCGAAACGAATTGGCTACCATGCGGTGGCGGAGCAACGGAGCGTTTGCATCACCGGTCGTGGTGCGGGTGACCTACGGCGGGTACTTGAAGGGCGGCGCGATCTATCACTCGCAAACCGGTGCCGCCGTGTACACGAGCATTCCCGGACTCAGAGTGGTGTGCCCGGCCACGGCGCTCGATGCAAACGGGTTGCTTCGCACGGCCATTCGGTGCGAGGATCCCGTCATTTTCCTCGAACACAAACATCTCTACCGCCAGACGTACAACAAGGCGCCGTATCCGGGGCCCAACTTCATGATTCCGTTCGGCAAGGCACGCGTGGCACGAGAGGGCGCCGATCTCACAGTGGTAACGTATGGCGCCGTGGTGCAGCGATCGGTGCAGGCGGCGAAACATCTGGCGGAAGAGCGGGGGATCGACGTCGAAATCATCGACCTCCGGTGCTTGAACCCGGTGGATTGGGAGGCGATCGAAGCGTCGGTCAGGAAGACCAACAAGGTGATCGTCGCGTACGAAGACTCCCTGTCATGGGGATACGGGGCGGAGATCGCGGCGCGAATTGCCGATGAACACTTCAACTGGCTCGACGCACCGGTACGCCGGGTCGCATCAACCGATACGTTCGTTGCGTATAGCCCGGTGTTGGAAGATGTGATTCTACCGCAGATGGCGGACTTGGTCGAAGCGATGGAGAGTTTGCACGCGTATTAGGCGGGAAGGCGAACCGCGTTCCCGTTAGCCCCGACCCAACGCCTCTCGGATTTCACCCGCGGCATCGATTGCCGCCTCCACATCGATCCGTAACGCGCTCGCTTGTTGCGTCGCCGACGTGAGATCGGCAAGGACCGCCGAAACGCCGGCGGACCTGAGCCGAAGCATGTCGAATCGGATGTTCTGCACGGCGAGGACGCACGAGTGGAATTGGTTTTCCACGGCGGCGCGGCGTTTCTCGAGCTCCTGAATCGAGTTGAGCTGCCGCTCGAGCAGATCGATGCGCCGCGCCGTTTGGGGATCGTCAAGTTCCCGCAAGGCCGCGATCTGCCCCTCGATTTCTTCACTGGCAAAGTTCTCGACGCCGCCGTCCATTTGGTGCAGCGTGCGGCCGAGTTCTTCCGCACGCGTCATGAGGCCGGTGACTGTGTCGAGTACGTCCGGGAGCATTGCCTGGTCCGCTTCCGGGAGGCGCTTGACCACCTGAGCGATCGCCGCCTGGTCCTTGCGCATCTGTTCGATTGACGATGCGTGCCGCCCGAATTCGGATGGGTTGAGCGGGGGACGGGGTACGGGCAGCGCGGGCGCTTCGGTTCCCCGGGGAACGGCGTCCCGCGCGGCGGGGGGACTCAGGACGTCGCGCATGCTATAACCGGTCGCCCACAACTTGCCGTACTGCGACGCGATGCCGATGCCCCACCCGATGGCCGGAAAGAGGAACCACGGTGACTCGATCCCGGTCACGACATTGAGCAACAGCAGGCCGCCGTTGACCGATACATATGACGCGAAGTTCGAGCGAAACTTCCGAACGAGATCGGGTTCGGATTTCTGCGCCTCGTCAACGGCGCGTTTCGGTTCCGGCCGGCTGGGTGAACGGGTCCGTTGCCGCTCCCGGGCGCTTGGAGTTGCGCTGGGCCGGCGCGCGACGCGCTGACCCGGGCGGCGGGACATGGAGGACCTCGGGCGGTAGGGGCCGGAGTTGCGACTCTCGAGCGCGCGCCGCAACGCGTCGGCCGTCGGCCACCGGTCCTGCGGATCCTTGTCGAGGCATCGCATGATCGATGTCGCGAGTTCTTCCGGAATTTCGCCCCGCATCTTGAGCAAATCCGGTGGCAGCTCCGTTATCTGCTTCATGAGCACGCCTGGCACCGTCGGGGCTTTGAACGGCGGACGACCCGCCAGCATTTCAAAGCCTACGATACCGAGCGAATAGATGTCGCTCCGCGCGTCGATTTCACTCTCACCCGCCGCTTGCTCGGGACTCATGTACGTTGGAGTGCCAAGCGCGACGCCGGTTCCCGTCAACGACCCCCCTCCCGCGTCCGAGAGCGCCTTGGCAATCCCGAAGTCGGTGACCATGACCCGACGCCGTGTGCCGTCGAGCAGGATGTTGTCGGGTTTGATGTCTCGGTGCACGATTCCCATCGCATGCGCGAGCCCGAGCGCGTCGGCGGTTTCCTTTAAGACCCGCCGGCATTCTTCCACCGGTAAGCGGCCGCGGCGACGCAACCGCGCGGCCAATGATTCGCCGTCCACGTATCCCATGACGAAGTACACGAGGTTGGCCTCGTCGCCAACGGCGTGGATGGGGACAATGTGAGGATGGGACAACCGGGCCGCCGTCTGCGCCTCGCGGATGAACCGCTTTTTGATTTCCTGCCGAAACGCGAGCTCCGGTGGAAGCAGCTTGATCGCCACGCGCCGCTTGAGCTTGAGGTCTCGAGCGCTGTAGACGACACCCATGCCGCCCCGCCCGATCTCGCCTTCAATCGTGTACGAGCCGGCAAGCACGTCGGCAAGCCGACTCGCAAGCGGGCTTAGTTGATCTTCTTCCATGGCATCCGGCGAAAAGCGAGGGTAGATTAACTTGGCTCGCTGCCCCCTGGCAACCTAGTCGATGAACAGTACTCAAAGAGTCTTATGCGCAGTCTAACGGATGACAACGGACGCCGCTGGTTCGCCGAACGCGTCGGCCGCACCTCGGGAATGATCTCCACCGGACGCGGTCCCGGTAAGGGGAAGGGTGAGTTTCCCGAGCCAGCCGACATCATTCGGTTCAGTTGTGAGTCCGATGAGAACGAGGAGGCTCGTGAAGTCACGACCCGGGCCGGGATTCTCGAACAGCTCACCGAATCAGAACTGCAAGCCCTCCTGAACCTGGCGGCAAAAGCCCTCTAGCCGCAGTTCTCTGCCATATTGACAGCCAGCTCCTGGGGCAGCCGCGACTTGTCGCGCTCACCAGCACTATTTTGGTACATCGGCTGCGTCACAGACGTCATATAGGCACTCCATCGGGGCACGATCCCTGCGCCCTTCGGGTCGCATTGGGGGTATACCAGATAGACCCTCGCCATTTCGGAGGGATACGATGACTGATCCTAAGACGACCCGGCTCAAGCTTCCGGTGTTCCCGCTGAGGGGGCTTGTTCTGTTTCCGGGAGTGACCGCACCAGTCGCCGCGGGGCGGGCCCGCACGCTCCGTGCAATTGAGGCGGCAACGCGTAACGAGAAGCCTCTCGTGCTGGCGGTGTGTCAGCGCGAAAACGTCGAGGAACTGGAACCCGAAGGCCTCTACACGATGGGGGTGGTTGCCCGAATCGGGCAGATCCATCGTGGTCTTGGCGGTGTTCAGCTCCTGCTGAACGGCGAGTATCGTGGAACGGTGCTCCAATACACCGAGAACGAAGACGGGTATTGGGAAGCCGTCATTCAACCTGCGCCCGAACTCGGTCCAATCGACGCCGAAGATGCGGCGTTTGTCGCACTCTACCGAGAACTGCGAGAGCGGGCGTCGGAACTCGGTGAAAAGACCGGCATTCCGGAAGAGGTGGTCAACCAGGTATTGGAGGGCGTGTCTGACCCCGGGAAGTTTGCCGATCTCGTCGCGGGCTACCTAGACATTTCCTACGAACAACGTCAGGCGCTGTTGGAAATCCTCGGCGTAGAGGGTCGGCTCCGCCGCGTGCTGATGCACGTGCAGCGTCAAATCGAACTGCTCGACGCACAGGAAGAGATCAAATCGAAGGTGCAAGCGGAACTGGGCGAGCGCCAGCGCGAGATGTTCCTGCGCGAACAGCTGAAACACATACGGCGCGAGTTGGGTGACGACGACGCGGGTGCGGAAGTCGACGACCTCAGAGAGAAGATCGAAGCGCTCGATCTGTCCGACGAAGTGCGGCGCGAGGTTCGGCGCGAACTGGACCGGCTGGACCGATCCTCTCGTGAGTCCATGGAAGCGCAGGTGATCCGGACGTACCTCGAGACGATCGTCGAGCTCCCCTGGAACGAGCGGACGGAAGATCACCTCGACCTCACCCGTGCCGCAGAAATCCTGGACGAGGATCACTTCGGTCTGACCGACGTCAAGGACCGCGTCCTGGAATACCTCGCGGTGCGTCAACTCCAGACCGAGCGCTCGAACGGGGAGGAGCCGGTCGGCAACGAAGACGATCGGCGGCCCCGCGGGACCATCCTTCTGTTCGGCGGACCTCCCGGCGTCGGTAAGACGTCGATTGCCAAGTCGATTGCCCGAGCGATGGGACGCAAGTACGTGCGGATCGCGCTCGGTGGTGCGCGGGACGAGGCGGACATCCGCGGTCATCGTCGGACCTACGTTGGTGCGATGCCAGGGCGGATTATCGAAGGGATGAAACGCGCCGGCACCAAAAACCCCGTCTTCCTTTTGGATGAGGTCGACAAGTTGGGAGTCTCGTTCCAAGGAGACCCGGCGTCGGCTTTGCTCGAAGTGTTGGATCCGGCACAGAACGATTCGTTTACGGATCACTACCTCGGCGTACCGTTCGATCTCTCCGAGGTCATGTTCATCGCGACGGCGAACCTGGTCGAACACATTCCGGCCCCACTCAGGGACAGGATGGAAGTGGTCCAGTTCAGTGGATACACGGAACCGGACAAGCTCGCCATCGCGCGCCAGTACTTGCTCCCCCGCCAACTGAACGAAGCCGGGTTGTCTCCGGGACAACTCACGCTGTCAGACGGGGCGATTTCGGAGATCATCTCGGGCTATACCCGTGAGGCTGGTGTGCGGCAGCTCGAACGAGAGCTTGGGCGGGTTGGGCGGAAGATCGCCCGCCGCGTGGCAACCAAGGAGATCGATTCCCTAACCATCGATCGCGAGCAGATTCGCGAGGTGTTGGGCCGTCCAAAGGTCCACCCGGAGCGCGCGGCGATCGAGGATCAGATTGGTGTCGCAACCGGGATGTACTACACGCCCGCCGGCGGGGACATCATGTTCGTCGAAGTGACGGTGATGCCGGGTAAGGAAAACCTCGTGCTCACCGGACAACTTGGCGACGTGATGAAGGAATCAGCGCGCGCGGCACTGAGCTTTGCCAAGTCGCATTCCGAAGAACTGGGCATCGACCCGAAGATGTTCACCGACAAGGACGTGCACATCCACGTGCCGGCCGGCGCCATTCCCAAGGACGGGCCTTCTGCAGGTGTCACGATGGCGACGGCCCTGGTCAGCATGCTCTCGGGTGTTCCCGTGCGTCACGACCTGGCCATGACGGGTGAAGCGACGTTGTCCGGCCGGGTGCTTCCCGTGGGCGGTGTGAAAGAGAAAGTCCTGGGCGCGTGCCGTGCGGGAATCACCGACGTCATTCTGCCCAAGGAGAACTTGGCCGATCTCGAGGACCTGAGTGAGACCGAGCGGGAACGGATTCACGTGCGCGGCGTCGAGAATCTGCAAGAGGTGATCGACATCGCGTTGAAGTATCCCGCCCGCGAACGGAGGTCAACGCCATCGTCCGCGCCAAGGGACGGTGACGTCATGGTGACCACCGGCAGCTAGTGCTCGTGCCAAAGAGACCCGCTACCAGGCGAGTCCCCGCATGAGGAGTTCGGTGGCGCCGCCGATCCAGTCCGGCTCGGCGGCGCCGCCATCAGCATCGGCCGCACTACGAAGAATCCCCAAGTACCCAATCGTCAGTACCACGGCGTGTCGCGCGACCGCGGTTGGATCTGCATCATCACGGAAGTACCCGAGCCCCTGACCCTTTGAGATCACCCCGGAGATTCGGGAGACCCCGGCCTCGACGACCGATGCGGCAAGACTCTTGGCCAGCTCGCTCTGACCGGCATCTTGGACAACCAGACGGATGAGATGTGGGTTGGCAGCGAGCGATTCGGCGAATGACGTGAACGCGGTGCGAAGGAGTTCGGTGGAGCGCTCCGCGCGACGATCCCGCGCCTCCCACTCACGGACGAGCGCATCCCGCGAGTCCGCGATGACGGAACCGTATAGCCCGGCCTTGGATCCGAAGTAATAGAAGACCAGCTGCTTGTTGACGTTCGCCGTCCGGGCAATTCGTTCGATGCGCGCCCCCGCATACCCGTGGGCGGCAAACTCGGCCAGCGCAGCGCTTGCTATGTCTTTACGTCTGTTTCGCTTAGATTCCACAGAACAGTATCAATCAACTGGTTGGTCAATTGATACCGCCCTGGATCGGTGGGGTCAAGGTGCGGTCAGCCGCTCCCACGTTCCTCGCGCCAACGCGGTGAGAATCGGGTCGGACGTCCAGTAGCCCTCGAGCCGTCCCTCCAATCGCCTTCCCACGATTGCCGCTTCACCGGTCAGCACCAGCACCGGCTCGCCCTGGAAAAGCGAAAGAGCGTCGGTGGGGATCGTGCCGCTCACGGGAGACTGGATATCGTCGATGTCACCGTCCACCGACCAGATCTCGCTCTCGGTCTCGTCTGCCGCCCGCTTCCGCCAGATTGGGTTGAGCGCCCGCAAAACGGCCCCCGACGCCGCGCACCGTACGACCGGTCCGCGCAACGCCGTCCGGAGTGCGATTTCCCGAAACGCTCGCTCGCTCGAGAAGCGCTGTGTTTCGGGAAGACTCGGCTGGGAGGGTGTGGACAGCTGTCGCTCGAGCCGATCGAGTTTCTCCATTTCCCGATCGGTGATCATCACGAGCAGCGCGTCGGGGTTGTTCGCCCGATAGACCTGGGGATCGGACTCCACGAGAACCGCCGCCCCCTTCGTCCGAAGGCCATTGAGGGCTTGGTAGGCGTTCGCCCGCGCCAGGCTGAGCTTCTTGGACAGGCCGTACGCCGACGTCGGGCCGAGTTGCGCCAGAGTGGCATACACCAGGCTTTCAGTGGGCGTAAAACCAAACGGTGTGAGGTCGATTTCTGGCGTAGTAGTCACTGCTACTACGTTACGATATCCAAGCTCTAGCGGCAACCGCGTCAGTGCGGTTCAGACTATTTCGAGTTCGAGGCCCTGGATTTTCGCGATGAGGGCGAGCCGGAATGTCACGTCGGACTTCCGACGCTCCATCGTTCGGGTGTCGTCTTCCAGTGGGAACGCGAAATCGGCCAGCTTGGACGGACTCTTCGGCAGTGCCCTGAGGTTCTTGGGGCTCCACACCCCGGTTTCATCGCAGTCCCTGACGAGACGAGCGAAGATCCGGACCGCCGTCGTGTTGTTCTCCAGGCCGTTCATCCGGGCCAGCAGCTCGATCCAGTGCAGGGCGAACGCGAGGTCCTTCGGTTTGCCGCTGGCGTCCGCCTGCAACGGGTTTCCCAACAACGTGACCGTCGGTTTGAGGATCTTCTTTCCCAGCTGAATCGCGTACACCCGCTTCGGCGACGGCTTGGTCAAATATGCGCCCAGCCGCTCCACGAATCCGGCCCGCTCCCGCTGCACCGCAGGAAGGTATGCGACAGCGGCCACACAGAAGGTCGTCGGCGGACACGCCTGCGGGTGCAGGATGTTTCGGGGTCCCTTCCGGATGATGGGGTTCTCCGCAACGTCGCTTCTCAGAAACTGCGACACGTTGCTCATCATCCGGTGGGCCGCACCCCTCAGTCGCGGATCTTCCTTCCTACCCACCTCGGCTAGGGCGGCCGTCGCGCCTTGCCGGATCATGTCACGAGCCCATAACGCCAATTCGGGATTGGTCTTAGCGGCCTTCTGGTACTCGAAGAGCAGCGCCGGATCCTGATCGTTCGATAGAACCCGGAACAGGAGCCGGTCCGCCAAACGAAACCCTCGGTCGGACGCCGGCAGACCCAGCTCACGAAGCCGGCGGTACTGGGCGACCGTCCCCACGCTCTTGATGCCCTGAGCGGCCGACGGGGCCACGCCGAGCATGTTGCGGCCCCAGGCACCGGTAGTTCCCTGCTTCTTGATGGTCTGCTTAACTGCCCGATACTCAACGACTTCCCTTCGGAGCGCCGTCAGTTCGGACTCCGACAACGACCCCGCCGGGAGAATCTCGGTCGCGGTACGCCAACGAATCGACGGGCAGGCATGCTCCGCGATCCAGCTGGCTGGCACACGGTGAGACGTCGGAAGATCCAGGGGTTCTCCCTACGGAAAATGTTCGGTATTTACTGCGGAATTAGCGCGGGAACTTAGTCCGTTTGTCCCGGTTCAGCCAGGGCCTCGGGTTGGGGGCATGCCGGGCGCTCAATTGCTGCAGCGAGCGAGCGCGAGCTGACCTCTTCGCCCTCGGGTGGCTTCGGTTGTGAGGATCAGCGTGTCGCCATCCATGAAATCGATGGCCTCCCCGCGCGGCTGCCGACGGCCGAGCCAGCACGAATTGCCCGTGGACGCAAACCGGCCGGTGGGCAGAACCTCGAAGAAGAATATTTCGGAGTACGTGAGGATCGCGACCCGCTTGCCCGATCGATCCATGGCGGCTCCCGTTACCGAGCGACCCAAGATGGGCTGAGGAACGATCGGCAACGTGTCGATGACGGTCGCGACGAACTCATCCCCATCGCTCCCTTTGCCTTGGTCGGGTCGCACACCGTACGCCACGATCGCTCCCCGTTGGCCCTTCGAGAAGAGATAGATGCCTCCGTCGGGCGCCACCGCCATGGCCTCGACGTCCTGTGGGCCGTCCGGGTACCGGATTTCGAGTCGATTGGCACGCTTGGTCTGTTGCGTCTGGTTGTCTTCCCGGTTCACGGTGGGTTCCGGTACGACGTAGACAAAGACTCGCTTCCGCGTGTGGTTGTTGTCTCCCGTGTCCGCGATATAGAGACACGACCCCTGGATCTCGATGCAGGGGCCGACGGCAATATCCTCCCAGTCTCTCGCCTTCGCTCCACGCACGTCGAACGTACCAAGGTGCTTGCCGTTGACGTCGGTGGCGAAGACGCGCGCCTTGTCGCCAGAGTCGTTGTGTGTCCAGAGCACGCCCGGCTGCGTTCGGCTGACGGCGATTCCGGAACTCTCCCGCACGCGTGCGGACGCGAACTGTCCGGTCACCTCGTAGTACGTCGGCGCCGTCTGCGCTACTGCCACCATCGGCAGCGCCCAAAGGAAACAGGCAAACCACCTAGGCCATCGAACCCTCGCGGGCGACCATGCACGGATATTCAGCATTACAATCATATAGTAGTACTCCGCTTGCTCCGTCGGGAGCCACCCGTCATGTTTCACGTGCCATGAAAATCACTCCGCGCGGCACGTCGGTCAGCCGACTTCCCGACCATGTACGCCTTTCCGGACGGACACTCTTCCTGGTCGACGATGCGGATCTGATCCGGCGTCAACTGGATGGCGAGGACCTCGACTGGCCGGTGGACGCGGCGCTCCGCGACAACATCTCGACCGATGAGATCACGCCTGCCTACGTGTGTTACTACTACGACGAGACCCTGGGTGACTATCCGTACGTCGGTCTGAGGGCAGGCGGCGAGTTTCCCGTTACGCCAAAGAGCGTCAAATCCGGAGGGTTCGTGTGTTCGGTGAGCGGCAAGCGACGCGGCAAGGGTTCGTCGCGCGAAGCCTCGCCGTACGCCGAAATGTGCGCGGGCATCAAGCTCGTCGTGGCGGAGAGCATCGAACGCATCTACCGAGAGAACTGCCAAAACCTCGGCATCCTGACCACCACCGACTTCTCGCTCATTGAGCGCGTGAAGCGCGGCGAATCGATTCCGCTCGCCGAGTTTACGCGCGATGAAGGCGCAATCACCCGCGCGATCATCGAGCACGGAGGGCTGTTCAACTTCAACGTGGCACGGCTGAACGGCACCGCTGAAGTACCGGCGGTCGCAACGCCGCCCGACAGGCCGATGACGTTGAGCGAGAAGATCATTGCGCGCCATTGGGTCCGCGACCTGGCGAGCGACACCCTTGCGGTACCGGCAGTCCAGCCCGGAGATGAAGGATTTGTTCGCACCGACATCCGGTTCAGTCACGAATACGTGACGCCGATGGCCGCCATCTTCTGGGCGCAGCAGGTCGGCAAGGGCGAGAAGATCGTCGATCCAGAATCGGTATTTCTGTTTCGCGATCACCTCACGTTTCTCGAGCTTGCCATGACGGACGAACGGAAACAGCAGGGACTGCTCGACGTGGCGCTCGAGCTCAAAGCCAAACAGGAAGAGTTTGCGGCAGAACAAGGGGTCAAGCTCTACGGCGAGCTCCCACGCCTCGGGCGAAACCTCGTGCGCGGGTCCGAGGCCATCTGTCACTCGAAGATCCTGGAGCAACATGCGCTCCCCGGTCATCTGATCATCGGCAGCGACTCCCACACGCCGCACGCCGGCGCCATCGGATGCATTGCGTTTGGTGTCGGCACCACAGCCATCTTCAATTCGTGGCTGACGAAAGACGTGCGGCTCAAGGTCCCGCCCACGGTGTTGATCCGCATCTCCGGACTCAAGAAACCGAATATCACGGCGAAGGATTACATGCTCCAGGTGCTCCGGCACCCGTACGTGAAAGAGGGACATGCGATCGGTAAGATCGTCGAGTACGCGGGCGACGCGGTGGAGATGTTGTCGGTCGACGAACGTGCGACGATGACCAACATGGCGGCCGAGGTGGGTGCGTTCACGGGAATTGTCCGGCCGGACGACAAGGTCGTGGAGTTTCTCGAGCGCGAGCGCGGAACGGACCCGGCCGTCGCGCGTGCGATGCTCGATGGACTGTACCCGGATGACGACGCTGAGTACGAAGAGGTGATCGAGTTCGACGCCGCGGACCTGCACCCCATGGTTGCCCTTCCGGGAGACCCGGGCAACGGGTTGTTCATTGACGAACTCGGAGGTCGCATCAAGGTCGATCTGGCCTACGCCGGATCGTGCACGGCCGGAAAGAAGTCAGACATGGACATGTACGCTCGTGTATTCCAGGACGCGCTCGATCGCGGCGATCGCGTTCACCCCGACGTCAAGTGCTACATCCAGTGCGGGTCGCAGGAGGTGAAACGCTACTGCGAACGACAGGGGTACCTCGACGTCTTCAGGGAAGTGGGCGCCGAGTTCATCGAACCGTCTTGCGGTGCGTGCATCAACGCCGGACCGGGCGTGTCTTATGAAAAGGAAACGGTCACGATCAGCGCGATCAACCGCAATTTTCCGGGCCGCTCCGGCCCCGGCCAACTCTATCTGGCGAGCCCGTACACAACCGCCGCGAGTGCGATCGCCGGGTACATCACGGCCTGGGAGCCGGAACTGGCGCCAGCGTCCCGGTAATCCTCAAGGAATCGACGGGGCGACCGGCTTCTCACGCGGCTCGACCGGCCGTAACGCCCCTGCCGGGTACCGCCCGCTCGCGTTCCACAGAATCCAATCGGTCAGCCCCAAGTCTTCAACGGCCTGGATCTGAGCCCGCACCTCGACGGCGGTGTAACGCGGGCGCCCGAGTGTAAACGACTGGAGATAGGGACGAATCCTGGCCGCGCGTTCGATACTTGCCGACCTGCGGATACCTGACTCCAACGCGAGACGAACGACCTCATACGGTTTGTCGTTGGGTCGACTGAAACCAAACGCGCCACGAGCATAGTGGCTCGGATACACCATCGGGAGCACGACCTCGGCGGCTCCCACCAGGTCATCCCAGTACTGACCGATGCCAAGGTCGTTCGTGGCACTGGTCGTCAAACCGAACACGTCGATGGTGAACGGAACCCCGAGGTCGCCGATCCGTTCCTTTAAGAACTCGAGGTAGCGTTTGATCGCCGAACGACGGGTGGCGTTCTCCTCTTTGGCTGGGTAGACCGCCCGAGCGAGATACTCCGGCCGGTCATCCGGAAAACGGACGTAGTCGAACTGTATTTCGCGGAACCCCATGAGCACCGCTTCGGCGGCGACGTCAGCGGCGTACATCCAAACCGAATCGCGATGCGTATCGACCCACGGCGTGCCAAACCGATCCCGCCAGATGCCACCGTCGATATCCTGGATCGACCACTCCGGTTTTTGGACCGCCAGCAGCGGGTCTTTCGCTACGACGATCCGAGCGATCGGGTGGATGCCGCGTTCGCGAAGCATCGCGACCCGGCGACGTGTATCCGGCGCCCGAAGCTCGGTGTTCGCGCCGATACTCACAGCGAGCGGTATGCTGGATCGATACGTGAAGTGTCCGGTGCCATCCTTTACGTCGACGACAAAGGCGTTGATCTCGGTTGTGTCGGCCAGCCGCACCAGATCTTGGAGCCTGCTCGAACCAAAGACCCACGCGTTCAGGTACACCCCACGGACCACCGCTGGCGGCCGTCCCGGCGGCGGCGGCGGAAGCCGAATCGCGCGTGGGTCGTCGAGCATGATGTCCCGCAAATAGTCCGGTCGCGCCGCGTCGTGGTGGTGGGTCCACGGGTCGGGCTCGGGCGCGTCCTGTGCCGCCGCCGGAAAGGCGATGACGAGTGCCAGGAGTCCTCCAAAAAATCTCATCGACGACCTGAAAGAATTGAATAGCACGACAATTCGCGATCGGGTTAATCGACGTATTGTGCTTGGATTCCGTCTAGAAGTACAGGTGTTCCGAACCGATTGGATTCGGACGAGTGGCCAACTCGTTGGAACTGGGGGACCCCGAACTGACCTACGGTGAGCTTAGGGAATGACCCGCAACTCGACCCGGCGGTTGCGTGCGCGTCCCGCGCGTGTCCGATTCGTCGTGATGGGATTGGTCTCTCCGTATCCGCGTGCCTCCATGCGGCTCGGATCGACCCCCTTCCGCGCGAGGTACGCCATGACCGACTGCGCGCGGGCTTGGGAAAGCCTGAGGTTGGGGCCTGCCGCGCCGGTGGCGTCTGTGTGACCCGCGATCTCCACACGAACCTCGGGATGCGCGAGCAGTGATGCCGCCACTTCGTCCAACACGCCGAACGACTCGCTGGTGAGCGCCGACCGGGCTGACGAGAAGTTCACGCCCTTGAGAATGAGTGGGCGTCGCTCCCCGTCCTCGACAGTGAAGAGTACCGGACAACCCACCTCATCGATCTTTTGGCCCGACCTGGTGTTGGGACAGCGATCGAGATCGTCGGCCACACCATCCGCGTCGGAATCGCCCACCTCGCACCCGTGATCGTCCACACGCGCGCCCTCTGGCGTTCCCTCACAATTGTCGGCCGAATCGGCCACCCCGTCGCCATCCGCGTCCCTGAAGCAGCCGTCCGCATCCACGGATTTGCCGGCCTCGCTGTTCTCACAGCGGTCGATGCCGTCAAAAACCCCGTCGGAATCGCCATCCCGGGGGCATCCGTCTGCGCCAACGGTCGCACCCTGGGGTGTGTCCGCACACTTATCCAGGCCGTCCGAGACACCGTCGCCGTCCTGGTCGAGGGGACAGCCCGTAACGTCAACCCTTGCACCGACTTCCGTTCCGGGACACTGGTCGAGGCCGTCGAAGACCTGGTCCGCATCCCCATCGCTCGGGCAGCCCTGGGCATCGACCGCCGCGCCACGTGGCGTGTCGGGGCAGGCGTCCAATCCGGTAAAGACCCGGTCTCCGTCCCCGTCATCCGGGCAGCCGGTGGGGTCGACGATCGCTCCCTCTGGCGTATCAGCGCAGTGGTCGCGTGCGTCGGACACGCGATCGCGGTCCGAGTCCCGCTGCGCCTTTCCGAACGAGTAGATGGAGACGCCCAGCGTCCCCCCTAGGTTCAGTACCTGGTCACCCGCGGTCTGAAACGGTGAACTCGGGAAGTAGGCGGCGCGTCCCTCCAGACGCAGCGCGACGCGGTCGCTCAGCGGGATCCGGTCGCCGACGATGATGTGCGTCCCGTTGTCGTCTCCTTGCATGGCGCCGCGGTAAAACAAACGCTCGTACCCCGCGCCCACGTAGACGGTGCTCCAACTGGCCACCGGAAGGTTCGCGTACAGGGTGCCACCCAGTCGAGCGACGTCGACGTCGACACCCGAGACCAGCGAGTCCGCCCGAGTGAAGTCTCCGTTCGCTTCGAGGGAGAACACCTTGCTCAGGAACAGACCCAATCGCGCACCCGCTCCAAACTGCTTGTCGAGCCCGATGCTCGAGCTGTTGAAGCTCGTGTACGTCCCGAACGTGCCCAGTTCCACCTGCCCGGTCGTGGCCCCCTGCGCCTGGGCCAGCGCCACGTGCGTAGCTCCCATGACGAGGGTGATGGTCGCGAGCCGGCCGACGTGGCGGGCCCAACGGGTGGTTGCTCGGGGTTGGGTCGCGTGCGTCATGCTCAGTAATTATGAGCTACGTGCGTTCTCTGGCTGCGCGCTGGATCACATTTCCGAGTGTCTCACCCGATGGGCAATATCCCCCAAAACGGGGCATTGGTCGGTCCGCGGACTGAATCCAGAGGCCGGTGCGGTTACTTTATGAAGCAAAAGGGGGTGCGATGAAGGTGGCAATTCAGTACTGCGTTGTGTGAAACTACGAGCCTCGGGCCGCCGGTCTGGCGGCTGAGATCGAACAAGCGTATCCCGACGCCAAGGTACGGCTGGTCGAGTCTTCGGGAGGCCTCTTTGAAGTGACCGTAGACGGAGATCTGGTGTTTTCCAAGAAGGCGCTCAATCGGCACGCCAACCCCGGCGAAGTGCTGAAATTGATCCGCCAGCGTCAGCCGCGCTAACCAGCGAGCATCGACATGCACATTGGAATTTCAACCGGCGGCGGAGACGCCCCGGGCCTGAACGCCGTGATCAGAGCGGTCGTCCTATCCGCGTTGGGCCGCGGCTGGCGGGTGACGGGTATTCGCAAGGGGTTCGGCGGGCTTCTGGGTGCGGCCCGCATGGTTCCGCTCGATCGGGAGAGTGTCAGGGGCATCACGCACCTCGGCGGAACGATCCTGGGCACGACCAACCGCGGAGATCCGTTCCGTTGGCCCGTGCTTCAGACCGACGGGCAGTCAGTGGAGGTCGACCGCTCGGACGAACTCATCGAAGCGTTCCACCGGCACAATCTCGATGCCTTGATTGCCGTAGGTGGAGACGGCACGCTCCACATCGCAAACGAAGTGGGGAAAAAGGGTCTACCGATCGTTGGAATCCCAAAGACGATCGACAACGACGTGGGCGGGACCGATGTGACGTTCGGATTCGACACGGCGGTGAGCACCGCAACCGAGGCAATCGACAAGCTCCACTCCACCGCCGAAAGCCATCAACGCGTCATGGTGGTGGAAGTCATGGGCCGACACGCCGGTTGGATCGCGTTGCACGCGGGATTGGCGAGCACCGCCGACGTCATTCTCATTCCCGAGATTCCGTTTCACTGGGACTGCATTTGTGAAAAGGTGCGGCAACGCGAGGCGATAGGGCGTCACTTCAGCATTGTGGTTGTTGCGGAAGGTGCAGTACCGGTGGATGGCGCAACTACCATCCAGGCGGCGGCGCAGATTGGGGGAGTCGAGCGGCTCGGCGGTATTTGCGTGACTGTCGCAGACCAGATCACCAAGGGGACCGGGAAGGAGACGCGCTCCCTCGCGCTGGGGCATCTTCAACGTGGCGGGTCCCCCACTACGTTCGATCGGCTGCTTGCGCTCCGGTTTGGGGCCGAAGCCGTTCGGGCCGTCGCCGAGCAACGCTTCAATCACATGGTTGCGTTCAGCGCGCGGAGTGTGGCGACGGTGCCGATCGAGCGAGCGTTTGGCGCCGGTCACCAGGTGCCGCCTGACTGCGATCAGGTTCAAACCGCCCGCGAATTGGGAATCTGTCTCGGAGATCCGGCGTACAGCCATCATCACGCGTTGGTCACGTAGCGTCCCGCCAGCGTGCCCGCCAACATTCGCGACCACTATCTCCCGCCCGATCCGGAGGCGTTTAGGCGGGCCGAACCGCCAACGGGACGGCTCATCGTGATCGCTCCGACCCGTGCGGCGTGCGAGACGATCGAGCTCGCACTCGCACTCGAAATCGACACCGTGCTCGAACAGGAACACGGGCAGGAGATCCGTGACTTGGCCCGACGCCGGATGGGGTTTGGCATCGTGGCGGGAACGGGCACCGGGAAGACGCTCGCAATTCGCCCCATCGCGCAACAGATCGTCGGGTCCGAGCTTCGTGTCGGAGTCGTCAACCGAGAACGCGAGGCCACGCCCGACACGTCGTCGTGGAACGTGGTGATCGTGACGACCGGCATTGCTCGGAGGTGGTTTCAGGACGATCTCATCGATCCACACGACACAGTGGTGATCGACGAGATTCACCAAACGTCCGCCGAGCTGGAACTCTGTCTGGCGCTGGGCAAGCGCGTCGGATGCCGGTTCATCTGGCTCTCCGCAACCGTCGATCCGACGTTCTATGCAGAGTATCTCGACTCCGCCGACGTGTTGGAGACGTCCGCGTTCAACCCGAGACTCGCTGCCAAGGTCACCACACGCGCAAACACACCGGTCGAGTTTTTGAACGAGCGCTTCATCCGAAAAATCATCAAAGAGCGGCGCGGCGTTGCGCTGTTTCTACCCACCCGCGCAGAGGTAGAAAAGGCCGCTGCCGAATTGGGAGGACGCTGGCCGCGTCTCAACACCGCGTTTTACCACGGTGGCGAGCCGATCCGTATCATCCGTCCGTTTCTCCAGGGTGACCCGGTCAAACCATTTCTCTTGGCGATGACCCAGGCCGGACAGTCGGCGCTCAACATTCAAGGGTTGGATACGGTCGTGATCTACGATGCGGTCTACAACGTCATCATCGACCAAGGGCGGAACGTGCTCACTCGGCAGCACCTGGGTCCAAACGAGATCTTGCAGATGGCCGGCCGCGTTCACGGACGGGTGCCGAACGGTGAGGTGTACCTGCTCACCGATCGTTCGATCGACTTCGAACGGCTGGAGCCGACCGCGCCCGACTTCCAACTCGCCGGCGACAACGAGCGGATTGCGCTGACGGCCGCGGCGTTGTCGGTGGATCTTCGAGAGCTGGTGCTACCGGTTCCGCTGGACCGACGGGCGTATGCGCGTGCCGTGAACCGTCTCACCGCCCGCGGACTGATCTCCAGCGGACGCCTGACCCCCTACGGACGTGATGTGGAAGCGCTGCCGGTAGACCGGCCGTGGGCCGAGCTGCTGGTGCAGGCGCCAAAAGAACTCATCCCATTGCTCGCCGTCATGGCGAACATCAACTCACTCCACCACATGACCCGCGACCGCTACGATATCCGTGATCTCACCGTGTGGGGGAGTGACCATCTCACCGGTTACCGGATGTATAGAGAGGCGCTCCATCGGCACGGGTACGTCGGGAGCGTCTACGGACTGCCGCGGCATCTGTTTAGGGAAGAAATCGATGCGTGGGCTGAGAACCGAGGCGTGCTCATGAAGGTGCTCGAGGACGTCGCGCTCGGGGCCTCCTCAGTGTATCGCGCGCTCGAGTGGGTGCTGCCCGACCAGCTCCCACGGGCGACGTCGAGCTTGGTGAGCCAGTACCAGGATCTCGTCGCGCGCGTCATGCCGTTTGATCTCGTGATGGAGGGTGCGCTCGCGGACGGCCAACGTGTGCGCCTGTCCAGATCGTCCGTTTGCGATCCCGATGTGCCGGTTGCCGGCCGCGTATCGTACTTCGCGGACAAGTTCGGCGTCGCGCGGGGCGCCATCGAAGGCACCAACGTTCCGTACAAGCTCGTCCAGCGTTACGCCACGCGGAGCGAACCGTCGGTGGAGTACGCGCATGGCCGTCGCCCCGGCCTACAGGTCACGATTCGCACGTCGTACTTCGGCTTCGAACTCACTCGCGAACGACGCGCGTTGAAGGGCGACTTTCCTGACGAACTGGCCGACAAAGCGCGCGACGCCCTGGTGCAGGCGTTGTTTTCCGGAGCTACGCCGCATCCGGATCAGCAGCGCCTGTACCAGGGGTTGGGGCGCGTCCGGGAGTACTGGCGGAGATCGGGCGGTACGGTAAAGCGGGCCAATCCGGAGGCCGTACGATCGTTGATCGAGCGTCAACTCGATCGCGTGTCCAGCTGGCAAGCGTTTCTGGAAACTCCGCTCTCGATCGATGTCGACGAGCTGGTTCCTGCTGCGCGGCAATCCGAATTGGACGAATTGCCGGCGTCGGCGAAGATCTTGGGAGACCGCGTGCCGTTGAGCTACGAGTTCGACCGGGGGGACTCGGTCGTCCGAATTCGGTTACGTGAAGGACAGGCGCGTCGGCTCAGAGCCCGCGACCTTCCGGAGGTCGACAGACCGCTCCGCTTCAGCGTCGTGAGGGGGAAACGGGAGCTGGTTACGGCGTCTTCGCTCGAGGAGCTTTCCGCGTCCCTTTCGGATTTGCCTGGCCGGCCCCCCCGACAGCCTCGTCGGCCCCACCGAGGACGGCGGAGAGGTCGTCACTAGGGGTTGCGGCACGG
>JBFIZG010000007.1:0-26291 GCA_041604955.1 Gemmatimonadales bacterium
ACAACCCGTATCAGGAGGTCTGGGGCGGCCCAGGGACCGGCGCCTTTCCAAACTTCGAATCGACTACACGGAACGCGTTTGCCGGTTTCCTCTCAGGGAAGAAACGCGATCAGCTCTTACTTGCCGCGACGCGTGCGGTAGATTCGCGCGTCGACCTCCGCTGGGGCAGCGATCGATGCGGGTACCGACGGATTCTCCATCCCAACGGTATCTGTCTGATCGGCCGGTGGGAGATCACCGAGGAGAATCCGTACTCGGGGTACTTCAGGCCGGGCAGTGTGGGAGTGATGATCGCACGTCTGTCGCCACACGGAAGCGCTACGCACCGAGGCCAGTCACGGTCCCTTGGTCTGGTTGGCAAGATCTACCCCACGACCGACGAAAACCATGCCGACCCGCTCTATCCCGCCAATTTCTTCACGCAACAGGATCTGGGCGGTGCACGGACGGAATACCTGAACGACGCGGAGTTTCGCAACGAACCCGACGTCACGCTCTGGCGTCGCGGTCTCCAGATACCGGTCTTGGCGCGCTCTGGCTTGGTGTTTGGCAAGGTGGACCGGGTGGCCGACACTCGGCAGCTCCATGAGATCGCGGAACTCGAAAAGCCAGACGGCGAGGCGACCAATGCGCCTAAGTACCTGGTTCTCAAGATGACCGATGGGCAACCACGTATCCCCGGCGGGAACCTCGATTTTCGGGACGAGGTCTACGCACACGTCTACGACGCGGGCGCTACGACACCAAGCCGCACACTGAGCTTCGACATCAACGTCTCCAACCAAGCAACGGTCAGGGGGTTCGCTGCCTTCAAGCGCGTCCACGTGACCGATCCCCGGCGTATTGGCAGGATAGTTTTTGACGACGTGGTCGCTTCCTACAACGGCGATCATGTGATCCACTTCCATCACCCGAACTGGCGAAAGGACCAAAACGAACCGTCGACCGCCGTGTCACGCTGACGCGCCGTCTATGGCGCTGCAGAGCGACAACGCTATCTTATAACAATCCGTTCCCCCATGGCGGATCGTCACATGGATCTCTCGCGACGACGCTTTCTCTCCCTATCGGCTGCCGGCGCTGGAATGTCGGCGCTCGGCTTCGACTTGAAGCCGGCGTACGCCCAGGTGCGGCAGCTCAAGATTCGAAACGCGCGCGAGTACAAGACCGTCTGTCCGTATTGTGCGGTGGGGTGCGGCACGATCGCATACGTGCACGGCTCGGGCGGGCTCAACACCAAACGCACCGTCATTCACGTCGAGGGCGATCCAGACAGCCCCATCAACGGCGGCACCCTGTGTCCCAAGGGCGCCGCGCAGATGCAACTCGCCATCAGCCCCCGGCTCCGTCACCAGCCGTTGCTGCGCCGCGCGGGCGCGACCGAATGGGAGGAGGTGGACTGGGACACTGCCATGGACTGGTTTGCGCGCCGGTTCAAGGACTCCCGCGACCGCACGTTCGTCGAACGGGACGACGCCGGGCGAACGGTGAACCGCTGCGAAGGCATCGCATGGGTCGGCAGCGCAACCGTAACCAACGAAGACGCATACTTCATCACCAAAACCATGCGAGGCCTGGGGTTGATCTACATCGACCATCAGGCCCGGATATGACACAGCCCCACGGTGGCCAGTTTGGCCGCCACGTTTGGACGGGGGGCGATGACCAACCATTGGAAAGACATCAAGAACGCCGATGTCGTGTTGGTCATGGGCGCCAACCCGGCGGAGAACCATCCCTGCGGGTTCAAATGGGCGATTGAGGCGCGTGATCAGCGTGGCGCCAAACTCGTAACGATCGATCCTCGGTTCACCCGCACGTCAGCCGTCGCCGACAAACATCTCCAAATTCGACCCGGTTCGGACATCGCCGTGCTCGGCGGATTCATTCGACATATTCTGGAGAACGACCTCTACCACCAAGAGTACGTGCAGCTCCACACGAACGCATCGTTCATCGTGAGTCGAGACTTCGCCTTCGACGACGGGTTGTTCTCCGGTTTCAACGAGGAAGCAGGCGAGTACGACAAGCGCACGTGGCAATACGAACGTGGCCCCGACGGGTTTGTTCGAAAGGATTCCACACTCCAACATCCGCGATGCGTGTTTCAACTCATCAAGCAGCATTACGATCGATACACCCCCGACATGGTCGCCCGCATCGCAGGATGTTCGGTCGAAGACTTTCGTGCGATCGCCGACATTGTCTGTTCGACCGGGACGCCGGACCGTGCGGGGACGATCATGTACGCCGTCGGCTGGACCATGCACACGGTCGGCAGCCAGATCATTCGGAGCGCCGCCATCGTTCAGTTGTTGCTCGGCAACATCGGACGGCCCGGCGGCGGCATCAACGCGCTCCGCGGTCACGCAAACGTGCAGGGCGCCACCGACCACGCGATCGTGGCAGGCATTTTACCCGGTTATCTCAAGGTTCCCACACCTCCACAGACCAGCTTGACCCGACACCTCGCCGACTCGACCCCGCGACCGCTCGTGCGAGACACCATGAACTATTGGGGGAATTACCCGCGCTTCATGGTCTCGCAGCTAAGGGCGTGGTTCGGGGAGCACGCCACTCGGCAGAACGAGTTCGGTTACCACTACTTGGGAAAACCGCCAGACGACGCAACGTGGCTTTCTATCTGGGATGAGGCGTTTCGCGGAAGACTGGAGGGATTCATTGCCCTGGGGTTCAACCCACTCCTCGCCGGACCCGACGTGAATCGTCTGCTCCAAGCGATGTCGAAGCTCAGGTGGAAGGTGGTCATCGATCCGTTCATGCTGGATTCGGCGGAATTCTGGAAGGCGCCCGGCATGAACGCCGAAGAGATCGAGACCGAGGTCCTGTACCTCCCGGCATCACATTGGATCGAACGGAGCGGCTCGTTCACCAACAGCGGCCGGTGGGCTCAGTGGAAGGAGCAAGCCATCGACATTCCGCAGGGCGTGCGTTCCGATACCTGGATTCTCGCTGAGCTCTTTTGGCGTGTCAAAGACCTCTACGAAGCGGAGGGCGGCGCGTATCACGAGCCAATCGACCACATGACGTGGGACTATCTAAATCCCCGTGAACCCACGCTCGAAGAACTGGCAAAGGAGATCAACGGCCACGACACACGCTCGGGACGACAGCTCAGCTCGTTTGGGGAGTTACGGGACGACGGGACGACGGCATGCGGCAACTGGCTCTACTGCGGCAGTTTCACCGAAGCCGGCAACCAGATGGCACGACGGAACTCGGAGGACCCAAGCGGACTGGGCATGCATCATGGGTGGGCGTGGAGTTGGCCACTCAACCGGCGCGTGTTGTACAACCGGGCGTCCGCCGACGGCAGCGGCGATCCGTGGGACGGCGAGCGCCCCGGGATCAAGTGGAACGGCCGAGAGTGGATCGGTGATGTGCCGGACTACGGGCGAACGACCAGACCCGATCAGATGGGCGCGTTCATCATGACCGAAGAGGGCGTCGCACGACTGTTTACCACCGGTCTTCGTGACGGGCCGATTCCGGAGCACTACGAGCCGGCCGAGAGCCCGTCGCCCAACGTGCTACACGAACGGGTACCCGTGAACCCAACCGTTCGTTGGTATGAAGGCGTGCGGGAGACATTGGCCGACGCCGACGACGATTTTCCGTATCCCTGCACTGTGTATCGGGTGGTCGAGCGCGAACACTTCGTGACAAGCAACGTGCCGTATCTCGTTGAGCTCATGCCCGATTTCTTCGTGGAGTTGCCCCAGGAACTGGCCGAAGAGAAGGCGATCGCCAATGGGTCACGCGTACGGGTGTGGTCGAAGCGCGGTGAAGTCGAAGGGACCGCCATCGTGACCAAACGCATCAAGCCGCTCATAGTGAACGGGAAGACGACGTACACGGTGGGCATACCGGTTCACTGGGGCTTCGTCGGCATCACGCAGGGCTCGATGGCCAACAACCTGACACCGTTCATTGGCGATGCAAACACGCGCTGCCCGGAGTTCAAGGCCTTTCTCGTAAACGTGGCGCCGATATGAGCACCCTCACGATCAAGCGGATCTCCGCCACACCGGACCCGCCGCCGAGCATTCGGAGCGGTCCTGAGTACGCCAAACTCGTGGATATGTCGCGCTGCATCGGGTGCAAAGGATGCGAGGTGGCGTGCAAGGAGTGGAACGACCTTCGTGTCGAGCCGACCGAGAACTTTGGGAGCTACCAAAGTCACAGGGATCTGAGTGCCGACACGTGGCTGCTGATGCGATTCAACGAAGTGGAGGTGGGTAACGACCTCCAATGGCTCATCAAAAAGGACGCATGCCATCATTGCGAGGAGCCAGGCTGCCTGTACGCATGTCCCGCTCCCGGCGCCATCGTGCAGTACGACAACGGCATCGTGGACTTCAACCAGGAAAATTGCATCGGATGCCGCTACTGCCAAGCGGGCTGCCCGTTCGACATTCCGCGCTTCGATGCGGCGACGAGCAAGGTATACAAATGCAACATGTGCATCGATCGAGTCGAAGCCGGGCTCGAACCCGCATGTGTGAAAACCTGCCCAACAAACGCGATTTCGTGGGGAACCAAGGACGACATGCTCGCTCTTGCCGATCGGCAGGTGGACGTCCTCAAACGCCGAGGCTTTGCTCGGGCCGCCGTGTACGACCCCCCCGGCGTGGGGGGCACCCATATGATGTATGTCGTGCCCCACGGCGATCGATTGGGAGATTATGAACTCCCGGAAAACCCCGTGGCGAGCCCGGGCGCCCTCCAAACGCTCGCCGTGGCCAAGCGCATGGGATCGTGGCTTTTCGGATTTGGGTTGCTGGGCGCCATGCTTCACTACCTCGGCGTGGGGCCCGCCGAGCCGTCGTCTGACGAGGGCGGCCCAACCCGAGATGGAGCGGCACACGCGTGACCGGCGTGTCGGAAGTCCACGGCGCCGCCCTGCCTGAGACGGCGATCGCGCGTTTCTCGTTCGCCGAACGGATCGTCCACTGGTGGGTCGGCGGCGCGTTCCTGTACCTCCTGATCACTGGTCTCGCCTTCGCGCATCCACGACTGTTCTGGCTCACGACCCTGGTGGGAGGCGGGCAGGCGGCGCGGGCGCTACACCCGTGGGTCGGACTCCTCTTCTCGGCCGGACTCGGGGTGATGTTCTTCATCTGGGCGGGAGGCATGCGCATCGACGCTCGCGATCGTCAGTGGCTGAGAGCGCTCCCAGCATACGCGCGCCACCAAAAACATCAGGTTCCCGCAACGGGCAAATACAACGGTGGTCAAAAGATGTTCTTTTGGTCGCAGATCGTGTTGGGCGTCGTGCATCTCATTACAGGGCTTCCCCTCTGGTTCCCCGACACGTTTGCGGCAGCGTGGCTCGTGACGTTCCGACTCGTCCATTACGTCACGACCGTCGCCGGAGGGTTGCTGCTCATTCTGCATACCTATTTGGGAACCGTGGCGTTTCCCGGCACGTTCCGGGCGATGACGCGAGGGACCGTGACGGCGGAGTGGGCAAAACTTCATCATCCTCTCTGGTACCGGGACCAGAGACGCGGTTGACGTCCACGCTGGACGCGCGGCACGCACGGATTGCTGCGCTATCCGAACGCGCCGAGCACGCCCGCGAGTTGCTGGCGACGCTCGATACAGTACTTCGCGTACAAACTCAGGTTTCCAGGGCGATTTCTCCATCCGCCATCGAAGTCGAGTCATTCGGGAATCTCCCTCTCATAGACCTCTGTGATCCCTTCGACGACTTCGTGCGAACGCTCGGACCCTCGCTTACCACGACGCTGCAAGCGGCCGGAGGCCAGCTAATCGAGGCACGTGCGCATTGGGAAGAGCTGCTGGACGTGGTGGTTCGCCGAGAGCCGGTGGATGGTGTCGCCGCCCGAGTCGGTTGCAGCGACGCCGCAGCGCACTTCTTTGCGTACGCGTTTCTCCAACCCCTTGCGCGTCGATTCGCCGAGTCGTGCCGCCAGCCCGAGAAAGAAACGACGCGGCGACGGTGTCCGCATTGCGGGTGGCCGCCAATCGCGGCAATCTTGCAGGACACTGCCGAAACGAAGGGCCAGCGAACACTCGTCTGCGCGCTCTGCGATTTTTCCTGGCACTATCTCCGGATGTCCTGTGCAAACTGCGGAGAATCCGCAGCCGATCGGCTCGTCGTGCACGAGAGCGAGACGCATTCACACATTCGCATCGACGAATGCTCGAGCTGCCATGCCTATTCCAAGACGATCGATCTCCGAAAGGACGGGCGGGCCGACGCTCTCGTGGACGATGTGGCCTCAGTGGAGCTCGATCTCTGGGCCGCGGAACGGGAGCTCTGGAAGGTGCAGCGAAACGTGTTCGGGTTGTGAGAGTGGAGTCGCTGGTACCACCGTTGTGACTAGTTGGTGGGCGTGGTAGAGACGCATCTCGCTTCTAGCGACTGCCGTCTCGCACACAGATCAGCTCCGCGGACCTCTGGTTCGCGGAGCTGATTTGTCTTCGGACTGGTATACCTGCTTCTCGTCAGTGACGTGCCGCCACAGCAGTCGGCTCACCGACCTGAATCAACCCGACGGCGCCCTTTTCGGCATCGGCAAAGGCATGTGTTACGAAGGGATAGAGCCCCACACCACTCGCGCCCTCTTCAAACACGGTTTCGAATACGGCTCCACCCCCCGCGGGCACGGTGTACGTCTGCACGCTCTCCAGCGCGTTGTCGGGGTTGCCATCGGGGTACACCCGGTCAAAGATGGCGCCCACGACGTGGAAGTCCGAACGGAAGGACGGCCCCGCCGCTACCACAAACAGTCGCACCCGATCGTTCAGATCCACCTCGAGAGGATGGTTCTTGTACTGAAACGCACGGCCGTTGAACACCACATATTTCGCGTCCTTCTTCATGGCTGCGGTGAAGTCGGGGGCAGCGGGTCCATCGCCATTCAACTGGGCATAGAACTCGCTCTGCACGAGAACGAATTCCTTGTCCACGTCCGTACCCCATCCTTCTCGTGGGTCCACGATGATCGGCATGTACATCCCCTGCATTATGTGCATGGTCACGGGCGGTGTCCCGCAATGGACGAGATACACACCCGGATCGCGAGCGATGAACTCGAACTCCAAGTCCTGGTTCGGGTTGATCGACCGATACGCCTCGTTCCATGGAATACGGGCGGAGTGGAAATCGATGGAGTGCGGCATCGGCGACTCGTTGACCAGCTGTATGCGCACACGGTCTCCCTCACGCACCCGAATCGCCGGTCCCGGCACCGTGCCACCAAATGTCCACCCCTCGTACGTGACACCGTCGGCAATCTCGATCGTCTCATGCGTGATCGGAATCCGGAACTCTTTGATACTCGCCCGAGAAGGCGGTGGCACCTCGGCAAAAAACGCAGGGGTCGTTTTCGTTCTGGTCTCACCAAAATCAGTGGATTCGGTCTCCCCCTGCCTCGAAGCAGCTGCGGTTCCGCATCCAACCACACCGACGGTCACTGCAGCAAACAGTCCCAGGCGACTGAACGTCGAACTCGTGAATTCCATGACCCAATCCTCTTCGATGGTGTAAACAGGTACCGCCCACATCGCGAGTGACAAACGGCGGTGTCGCTCTATCGGGAGCAAACCAATGCACGTCTCAAGATTTGCACCACATGTCTCTCGCAGCGTGAAGATTTCTTAAAGACTGAATGAAATGAAGCTCATCCTGTTGCGTCGCGTGTCGCCAGCGACGCGGTCCAGAACGAAGTCATGACCCGACAAGAGGTTGGACGACGCGCGCCGTCACGCACACATATCGCTTGAAGCCTCGATTGTGGGGGGATCCTACCGCGAGACCGAGTTTCGGCTGCGTGTTTGATGCTCGATCTGCTCTAGCACTGCAACTCGCTGCGCACTCGCGCCGGCAGAGCGGCGCATTCTGCAAGAGACAGACCATCTTTGCGGCGAAACGCGGTTGGGCTTTCTGCGACGCACTGATCGATTATACGCCCCGCCCTCCTTTTAACACCCGTCGCGCCATCAAGGATGTGAATTCGATCGCGAGATCGAAATGGTCTTCCAGAATATCCAGGAACGGCTCGATCTCTATACGGAGGGCCGTAAGATCTTCGGCTGCCACCGCATCGTACCACCGTGGTACGTCCGCGAGGGTCTCGTGCATTCCCAGGATGTCTGAGGGTCCTCGGTACGCCTCACGCCTCGCACTCGAGGTCGGGGCGCAGCGTGCGAGTCCAGATACGATCGAGTAGAAATGGCCCGCCGGATCTCCGCTTCGCCAAATCTGGGCGCCGGCAGCCCAATCGACCCGGGTCACGTGTCTCGCAAGCTCCGCCAGCGCATCCGTCGCACCTTTGGGAAGAACGGTGCAGCGCTCGAGCACGAGCACGCGCGAAACGAAGTGCAGCCTCTCGAGCCGTTCGCGCGCGGACGGCGGCGCATCACCTCCAAAGGACGCTCCCTCGATCTCCCCGATGATCCGCAGCGACAGGTACCGGATGTATTCCAGCAACACACCAAAGTGCTGTTCACAGACATCCAACTGCGCGTCCCAGTCCAGTTTGAGCGCCAGCGTGTCGCGCTCGACGCGAAGCTCGAACCCGTCTCCGGTCCGCGCCAGGAGTTCGAGAAACCCGACGGCCTCGCCGGGTCCCAGCAGCTTTGCAGGTTTGCCGTGTTGCGCGAGTGACACCAACCCATCGATTAGGAGAAAAACGGCGTCGGCCGGCTCGCCCTGCTTCAGCATCAAGCTCCCCGCAGGGTAGAACTCTTCCCGCGCGTGCTGCGCGATCGCGGCGAGCTCGGTAGACGAGAGACGCTCGAACGCGGGAACGGTTCGAAAGTAGAGCACTCGATCGAGGGGCCCGACAAACAACGTGGACTGCGGCACCTAAACTGTCACTCCTCTCCCGGGTTCGTCCAAGCGGCCGGATACCTGCCGCAATACCTCGGCGTGGCTCTCGGACAGGGGTTTCGTCCTTCCCACCAATTCGAGCAATTCCGAGAGTTCGAGCTCCCCGATATGACACGCGGCGAAACTGCTCAGTGATTCTAGGGGACTGTTCACTAGCTCGCGTAATACGGACTCATACGACGGCGCTGATTCGGTGTCCTCATCGTTAGCTTCCGACACGCCGGTCGGGTCGAACAAGTCATCGATCAGATCGAGAAGCGGTTTCTTGACGGGCGGGACGACGAGGTGCTCCAACAACTCGCGGCTTCCGGCCTGGGACTCGCGACTGACGCTCTGAAGCCCCCGGTAGATCCGGTGGAAGTCTTCGTTGTTCGTCTGGAGATTCAACAACCGGAACAGCCGCTCAACCGCATGCCACTGTTTGTCTTTGAGCAAGGATGCCAGCGCCCGCTCCACCTCCGTTTGACGGGTGACGTCCTCTCCCGCACCTCGGTCGAGCGCCTGACGCCAGCGCATGAACCGGAGTGCGACCGCAAGCGTATCGTGCAGCGCTTGACCGAGGCGCTTGCCGTCCAGCTCGAGCTGTGGCTCGCTGTTTCGGAGCTTGCCCAATGCGCGGAGAATCTTGAAACGAACCATACCGTCTGTTTCGAGCTGAAGATGATCCAGCAACGCATCCGCGGACTGCTGAGAATGAAACTCAGCGATCGCGCCGGGCACGTGTCGCTTGACGCCGTGCGGCTGCGCCGGGTCACGGAGCGCCGACACGAGCCGTGTAAAAGCGTTCGGCCCCAACGACACGAGCGTCTTCCGCACCTCTTCCCGGAGAGCGCGCTGTTGCAACATTGCCATCAACCGGGGAGCATAGCCGGCGCTTCGGACCGCGCGCATGGCTCGCACGGCCTCTCGCTGCACTTCGGGCGCATTCGACTGACTGAGCTGCAACAAGACGTCGTCGAATACCGAGCTCGGCTGTAGTCGAATGGCATTTCCGAGGGCGATGAGTTCCTCGGGCGTACCGCTCCGAGAGGCGTCGTCGAGCGCCTTCAATGCCTCGGGAGGCAGAAGCCATCCGCCGGCGACCAATCCCACCAACGCCGTCGACCGCACGGCCAGCGATGGGTCCTCCAGCGCGGCTTTGAGCGCAAGCTCCTCAGGTTTGACGGACGATTGAAACCGGAGCAACGCGGCACGGACCTCGGGATCGGAATGCGCACTCAGCCGTTCCGCGATCGGTGCGCAATCGTCACGAGCGCTTCTCGTGAACACATCCAACGCGTGGATCACAACTGAGGAAGAGGGGTGGTACAGGATCAAGCCGGGCACGACCCCCACCTTGCCTTCGGCGGCCAACATATCCATCGCGGCGATCACCTTGCGATCGTCGGTACTGTTGAGCGTGCTGACCAGCGTCTCCAACGAGACCATATCCAGTGCGGGAAACCGGATACGTGTCTCGGTGATCTCGTCTGCGAGCGTCTCGCGGAAGACGTCGAGATAGTAACGCCGGAGGTCGATGGCCAGGTAAAGCCAGACGGCGGCGGCGAGCGCGGCACCAACCCCGAACACGACTTCCCGCGTCGTCACGGAAACCGTAACCAGAATGAGCAGCGAGGCGAGCGCCTGACCGCCTCGTTGCCCGATCACATCGACAAACGCCTTTGCCCTGCCGCGGACGTCTACCGCAAGCGGTACGAAGAGCAACTCCGTTCCAGTGCGGTTGAGCGAATGACGGAGCGTTCCGTCTGCGGCCTTCAGAACCAACACGAGCAGCAAACTTCCTCCGATCACGAAACCGGTAGCGCCCAGCAAGAGGAGCATCGGCACCACGGCCAGCGCCCAGTTGACACCGACTCGGCGAAACAACCAGCTCACGAAAAACACCTGAACGACGAGGGACAGCACGTTGAGCGACAGGTACACGCTGGAAAAGAATGCGCCCAACTCGTCGTCTGAGACGACGCGCGAGACCTTGAGCTTGAAGACAAAGTCCACGAACGTGACGGTGATGGTCGCCACGAGAATGAGAACGGCGACACGCCGGAGGTATGGCCGTTGCCAGATGAACTGTCCGAGCCGGGCGATGTCGAGTCCGCTCTTCTCGTCCGCCAGCGGGGCCGTGGGTTCCTGACGGAGCATTCGCGGACCCAACGCGCTCACGAAGAACACCGCCGCCGCCGCCAACACCACATGCCGCGCGGGCAATAAACCGGTCATCAGCCGGGCAAACGCCGATCCCGCGATCGCCCCTGCGACGCTCCCCGTTCCAATGACCGCGAACAGACGCTTCGCTTGCGTGACGGTGAACCGGTTGCCCAGCACGGTCCAGAACCTGACGACCACCAGGGTGGCCAGCACCCCCGACCAGGTATACAGGGCATAATAGATCCAGTTGTCCGCCACGGGGATCAGCAGCCAGAAGATCAACGTCACGATCCCGGCAAGCACGAGCCATATGGTCAGTTCGTGCCAGCCTGCGACGCGTTCGGGAACCGAGAACCGGCGCTGGGCAAGCAGGAGGGCAACGACGGCAATCGTCAGATAGACCCACGGGAGCTGAGAGGCCGGGATCGTGGCGAGGAACAGGGCGTCCCGCGCGGTTTCCAACAGCGCGTGCCCGGCCATGAATCCCAACAGCGTGACGAAGGCGCCCGCCACGTCCCGGCGCTCATCCGGCCTGATGCTGCCGATCGAGTTGAGGAGGTGCGCAGACAGCCAATCGGCCGCCGCTATCGGAACACGCGTTGCGGACATAGTCGATAAAAGGAACCACCGGGGCGGCGGGAGGCAATTCCCCGGCCGCCTACAGAGTCATTATACTTCTCACAGTAGTTTTGGGGACAACTTTGGGGACTCTTACAATCCAGCAAAGCCAGTCCGTACAGCATAAGTCGTTTTCTGTGACGGGAGAATAATCGTGCAACATCGATTGCTCGGCGTGTTCCTTTGCGTTACCGCCGTTCTTGTGCCGGCGACAGTCGTGGCACAGGCGTATCCGCCCCCGCTGACCGAATCGCAAGCCAGTGAGATCCGCGCGCACATTCAGGCCATGAAACAGGATGTGCGGGGCCCGTACCTCCGTATCCGTTGGTTCTGTAACGACGGGACCGTGCACCCTCCGGGCCCGGGAGTATGCTCGGCGCGGGGCGGCGGCGTACAGCACGCCGAGTTCAACGACCGCGCCAAGAGCCTGGCGGCGCGTCATATCCACGTCGGCACGATCCTTCAGGCGGTTTCGTTCGATGAAATCGTCGATTCTGCGGCGGCCAACACCTGGCTTCGCGAATTGATCCTCAATCGATACCTGGAGGAAGTGGACGACGGGTGGGTCCTCCGCCAGGCGCGGTTCTACCGCGGCGCGCGACAAATCGAGGACGAGGAGCAAAAGGGACACGCGATCCTGGAAAAACTCTTGGCGAACCGCCAGTGGACGGAGGCCAACTTCTTCCTGGCGTCCCAACTCGTAGAAGTCGTTCCACACCACAGCCTGGGCGATCAGCAGTCGACGCAGCGCATCCGCAATTTGGCGACCGAGGTCTCGAATCTCGACGCATCCTTCTTGGCAACGCGAATCAAGATTCACTCGTTTCCCTCCCGCACCGACCTGGATTCGGTCAGCTCGTTCTTGGACGCCCGGCAAACAAACGACGCGGTTCGTGCCAAGCTCGTCGCCCTACGCGACGAGTTGATCCGGCAGTACGACGTGCGGCGAAACGTCCTGAGCATCGACCGCTACCGAGAGCGACTGGGTAACCTCTTCAGGGAAGAACTCCGGAGTCTGTCCCAAGCTTACGAGCGCGGCGCCAATCGCGAGGCGTTCGCGCAGATCGCAGCCTTGAGTCCGCGGATCCGCGACCGTGTCGTTGAACGCGGCGACGGGCGCACGAACTTGCTGCTCATCGATCTCAACCGGTCGCTCCAAGAACAGGCCTTTGTGCTGGCGCAGGACTTGCAACCGGCGCTCGCGCAACCGACGAGCCGCCGCGAGCGGCTCCGGTACCTCTCACACCGCTTCGCGTTGGCCTATGGAGCCGGGTTCTTGTCCCAGCGCGAGCGGCAATCGCTCGACGCCGAGATTGCGCGACTGCTCGAGACGCCTCGCCTGACGGCGCTTGGATACAAGAACGGACTGGGTTACCTCGGCCGAAGCCTGGATTGGGGCGCCGCGACTGTGCGCGCCGTGTTCGGCCGCGTGACGCAGCGATACGTCCAGTTCGAACCAAAGGCAGCCGGCATCTTCGACGCCCTGGTCCGCGGATCGGCATTGCTTCCGCTCGCCGCGGATCTCGAACGGCTCGGCGCCGACGCAGATGGCGTCCTCGGCGCCTCCCATGTGATTCTCGGGGAACGGGTGAGCCAGGGCGTGCGCGGTTTGAATCCAGGTGTCGCGCTTCGAACGCTCGAGATTCTCGATACCGACGACGGCGAACACGTGGACCAAACGAAGATCTACGTGCTTCCCCAAACCACAGCCGAGCTTCGGCCGGTTGCCGGCGTGTTGACGATGGACGAGGGGAATCTATTGTCGCACGTGCAGCTGCTCGCACGAAACCTCGGCATTCCGAATGCCGCGGTCTCCCCGGATTGGCTGCCGCAAATCAGACAGGCGCGGGGCGAGGAAGTGTTCTACGCCGTGTCCCCCCTGGGCCGAGTGTTCTTGAAGCGAGCGCGGGACATGACCAGAGAAGAGCGCAGTCTCGTCACGGACACCCGTTCGACCAAGACCGAGAAGATCACGCTCAACACGTCGCGTCTCCGTCTCGACCGGACCAGACCGATGCCACTCACCGAGCTGCGCGTCGAGCACTCCGGAGTGTTTGTCGGCCCCAAGGCCGCGAACCTCGGGCAACTCGGCGCCTACTTCCCGACAAGGGTATCGGCGGGGGTCGCATTGCCGTTTGGGATGTTCTACCAGCACGTCAATCGATCCTTCAACTCCGACCAGACGGTGGTCGAGGTGCTCCGTGGTGCGTATCGGCAGGCGGCGGAGATGCGCGCCGCCGGACGGAACGATTCCGAGATCGACGCGTATATGTTTGGCCGACTCGAATGGGTTCGGCGAGCCATCCAAGAACTCGAATGGCTTCCGGAAGCACGCCAAGCCGTGGCGGACGCGGTCCGTGTGACCTTCGGCAACGATTTGAGCCGCGGTGTGTTCGTACGGAGCGACACCAACGTGGAAGACCTCCCAGAGTTCTCTGGGGCCGGGCTCAACCTCACGGTGGCGCACCAACGAACGCTGGACGACGTGTTCGCATCCATCAAACGCGTGTGGACGTCGCCGTTCAGCGAGCGCGCCTATCTCTGGCGGAAGCAAATTCTGGCGGAACAGGGTGACATCTACCCATCGGTGTTGCTGCTCGAAAGCGTTCCATCGGAAAAATCGGGCGTCATGATTACGACGGGACTGGAGGTTGGCGGCCCGACCGATTTGACGATCGTGACCGCCGAAGGCGTCGGCGGTGGTGTGGACGGCGGAGAGGCCGAGACGATCGTGGTCGATGCGTCGGGTGCGGTGCGACTGCTTTCGCAAGCCAAGGCGCCCGAACGACGGGTGCTGGTCGACCGCGGGGCCGGCGGCGTTGCGTGGATGGCAGCGCGTATGCCGGATCGGCTCCTGAGCGGCGACGACATCGAGCAGCTCAGAGCCGTAGCCGCGGAATGGAAGGAGCGCTTCGGCCGGACAAACGACCGAACGGTGTGGGACATCGAGTTCGGGTTTGTCGGCGGGAAGTTGTGGCTGTTTCAGATCCGGCCGTTCGTGCGGTTCAGAAGCAGCGACCTGCACGAGCGGCTTGGCACACTCGACCGGGATGTCATGCGGGGAGGAAACCGTCCGATCTCTTTGGAGGATCGCATATGAGAAGCCCCCGATCGGGAAGCCGCAATTGGGCCAAATGGTGTGTCCCGGCGGCAGCCGTGTTGGTGTCGGGCGCCACGTGGGGCGGTCCCTACCCGCTGGACGGAGACGAGTATACGGGAATTCGCCGGCTCCGGGCCTATCGCATGATGCAGGAAGGCTCGATGCCCGGCCGCGTGCGGCTGGTCCCGGGAGCTCGCCTCCCCTCGAGCGCCATCACACTCCGGTTGAAGGGAATAAACGACACCTTCGACATCGGCCCGGACACCCCCAAGGATCCCCAACTACAGGCCGCGCTCGAAAACCTCCTGCGGGGCCGCGATCCTTCGTATCGCATGGCGATCGTCGACCTCACGGACCCCGCGCAGCCGCGGTACGCCGCGGTCCGAGGCGATCAGGGGTACATCCCAGGTAGTGTCGGCAAGATCCTCGTGATGGCCGGTCTCTTCAACGAACTTCACCAACTCTATCCCAATGACGTCGCCGCGCGGGCACGGATCCTCCGCGAGACACGCGTGATCGCAGATGAATTCGTGAACCCAAACAGTCACGAGGTTCCGGTCGTCAAGGATGACTGGAGCGGGGTGGTGCACCGGCGCGTGCTCGTGGGAGACGAGTTTTCGCTGTGGGAGTGGGTGGACCATATGATCTCGCCGAGCTCGAACGCGGCTGGATCTATGGTGTGGAAACAGTCCTTGTTGCTCGACGCGTTCGGAACCCGATACCCGGTGTCCCGGGAAGACACGGAAGCTTTTCTGCGTTCTACTCCGCCTCGGGAGTTGACCGAGCGTTCCTGGAACGTACTCGCGGCGCCACTCGTCGCGCTGGGGCTGGACACGACCGGCCTTCGTCTCAAGACCTACTTTACTCGCGGCGCCACGGCGCGCATTCCGTCGGGCGGGAGTTATTCGACACCGAACCAGCTGGTCCGGCTCCTCGTCAAACTCGAACAGGGGAAAGTGGTTGACGAGTGGAGCAGCCTGGAGATGAAGAAGCTTTTGTACTTCACTCGACGGCGGTACCGCCTGGCGGCCTCGCCGGCGCTCGAAAACGCCGCCGTGTACTTCAAGTCCGGTTCCCTCTACCGCTGCCGGCCGGAACCCGGGTATCAATGCGGGCAGTATCGCGGCAATGTCGAGAATCTGCTCCATGCCGTGGCAATGGTCGAATCACCGGCGGTCCCTGCGCCAGGCGAGCGCCAACGAGTATATTTGTTGTCCATGATGTCGAACGTGTTGAAGGTGAATTCGGCGGGGGAACATGCGGAGATGGGAACGCGAATTCACCGACTGATTGAATCACTCCACTCCGCGAGCGGGCCATGAGCGTATTTCAGCCAAGCCGAGAGCACCCTTCGCAAGAGGCGTCCCTACCCATCGTGTGGGTCGCCGTACTGCTCGTCGCCGCAGCGCTCGGGCTCACGTCTGTTCCCGTGGTTGCACAGTCGGGCCCGACCGGCGCAACCTTGGTGTTTCCGTCCCCAGACTCGGCGCTCCAGGCCGGGTTGGATCGCGTGATGCGCGAAGTGCCCTTCCGGGATCTCGTCGCCCGGAAGCGGCTCTCGGTTGCGTTGGTCGACTTGTCGCGGCCAGGCACGATCCGCTACGCAGCCGTTGACGACAACAATATGCGGTACGCCGCGAGCCTTCCCAAGATCGCCATCATGCTTGGCGTCTTCGATCAGGTCGACAAGGGTGTCATCGAGTACACCCCGCAACTCCGCCGGAAGCTCGAGCTGATGATCCGAAACTCCGACAACCGGGTCTCCACCGAGCTGTTGGGATTGGTCGGCTTCGAGGCGGTCGCGCGCACGCTCCAGGACCCCAAGTACGAGCTCTATTCCGAAGGACGGCGAGGCGGACTCTGGGTAGGCAAGGACTACGGGTCGGGGCGGCTGGGATATTGGCGACGCGATCCGATGCACAACATCTCCCACGGCGCCACGGCGCGGCAGGTGGCCAGATTCCTCGTCATGTTGGAACAGGGGAGGCTGGTCAGCGAGTGGGCGTCGGCCGAGATGAAGGACATCATGGGGAGCCCGCGGATCAAGCATAAGTTCGTCCTCGGGCTCCAAGACCGGACCGGGACAAAGATCTTTCGGAAGTCGGGGACGTGGCGGGACTTCAATTCCGACGCCGCGCTGATCGAGCGGAACGGAAAAACGTATGTCGCGGTGGCGTTGTTGGAATCAAACGTGAAGCTCGTTCTTGCCCGGCTCGTCGGTAGGCTCGACGATCTGATTCAAGGCCAGGCGACCGGCGGGCGGCGCACCGGGTCGCCGTAACATTCCTCGGTACTCCTGACACCAGGGCCTCCCGCCGGCACCGGGAGCGCCCGACCTCCGCCTACCGTCACGCTTGCGGCCGTCGAGCCCGCTGAGTTTTCTTGGTTCGTGGGGACCATTCGAAGGCGCACTTGGTAGCTTCGGCTCGCCGAATGTGACTTTCAGTGTCGTGTCATGCGTCTAATACTCGCTGACCTCCGTGGTCCATGACGAGCGGCGCACGCCACCGGCCGCCGCGCGTGGTCTACCCCATCATCTTCTCTGTCTCAGGAGGCCCAACAGTGGGGGCGAACAAAGATTTACTCGAGCGGCGCGCAGCGGTAACGCCGAGGGGCATTCCCCGCGTGACGGCGGCGACCGCCGCACATGCACGAGGGGCCACCGTCGTCGACCTCGAAGGAACCGAGTACATCGACTTCGCCGGCGGCATCGGAGTCATGAACGCCGGTCACGGTCAGGAACGCGTCATTCGCGCGATCCAAGAACAGGCCGAACGACTCGTGCACACGTGCTTCCACGTCGCCACGTACGAACCCTACGTCGCGCTCTGTGAGACGCTCACCGATCTGCTTCCTCACGGCGGGCGCACCAAGGCATTGTTGGTGAACAGCGGCGCCGAGGCAGTGGAGAACGCCGTGAAGATCGCACGTCAGGCGACCGACCGCCCGGCGGTCATTTGTTTCACCGGCGCATTTCACGGCCGAACGCTGTTGGGCATGAGTTTGACGTCCAAGGTAGGCTACAAGACCGGATGCGGCCCGTTTGCGCCGGAGGTGTACCGGCTGCCGTTCCCCAACCACTATCGGGATCACGACGGGTTGAGCGTCGATGTTTTTGTCGACCGGGAGCTCAACCGGCTCGAGGCAACGTTTGCGACAACGGTAGCCGCCAACCAGGTGGCGGCTGTTATCATCGAACCGGTGCAAGGCGAGGGCGGCTTTGTCGTCGCGCCGGCCAAGTACCTCACCGGCCTCCGGAAGATCTGCGACGAACACGGCATCGTCTTGATCTTCGACGAAGTCCAAACGGGGTTTTGCCGCACCGGGAGGTGGGCGGCGTACGAACACTTCGATGTACGCCCCAACCTCTCCACCTGGGCCAAATCCATGGGCGGCGGCCTGCCCATCGCCGCCGTCATCGGCGAGGCGGACGTGATGGATGCCGCGCGTCCGGGCACGATCGGTGGCACCTATGGGGGGAACCCGGTGGCCTGCGCCGCCGCGCTGGCGACCATCGATGTGATGAAAGAATTGAACCTCAACGCCCGCGCAACGGAGATCGGGCGGCAAACCATGGAGCGTTTTCGGGCTCTCGAACGGAAGTGCTCCCTGGTGGGTGACGTGCGCGGCCTCGGCGCCATGGTCGCCATGGAGTTCGTGCACGACCGGGATCCGCATCGGCCGGCGCCAAAAGTCGTGAGCGAGATCGTCCGCCGGTGTTTTGAGCGGGGCCTGCTGATTCTCTCGTCAGGAGTCGATGGCAACGTGATCCGAATCCTCAGTCCGCTGGTCATCCGCGACGAAGATTTGAAGCGGGGACTCGACATACTTGAAGAAGAAGTTTTCCGAGCTGCGGCAAAACAAACGACTGACCCGAAGCGAAAGCCCGCGACGGTGGGCTCGTGAGTCGATGGACGAACGGGTGAGTTCACGAGCAACACACAGAAAGGCGTCATGAAGCCATTTGCCATTGCAGGGATGCAACTGCACCTGTCGGAGAAGTCGTCCAACGTCGAACACATGCGGGAACGATTGAACCACCTGATGTACCTCTTTCCGTGGGTCCAAATGGTGGTGTTCAGCGAGCTGGCCGCGAAGGGTCCGTTTCCGGCAAACGCGGAGCCGTTCCCGGGTCCTACCGAAGACACGTTTCGCGCCATGGCGTCGAAGCACGCCGTATGGATCATTACCGGCTCCATGTTCGAGAAGTCCGGCGACAAGATTTACAACACGTTGAGCGTGATCGGACCGGACGGCGTCGTCGTCGGGCGTTACCGCAAGTTGTTTCCGTTTCGACCTTACGAGATGGGGGTGGAGTCAGGGGAAGATTTTCTCGTCTTCGACGTTCCCGATGTCGGTCGGTTCGGCGTGTCCATCTGCTACGACATGTGGTTCGCCGAAACCTCCCGTACCCTCGCGGCCATGGGCGCGGAGATCTTGTTGCATCCGTCGATGACGACAACGATCGACCGGGGCGTGGAACTGGCGATCGCAAAGGCGACCGCCGCGATGAACCAGTGCTACGTGGTAGACATCAACGGCGTAGGCGCCGGCGGAAACGGGCGTTCCATCATCGTCGGACCCGCCGGCGACGTATGGCATGAGGCGGGCCAGGCAGAGGAGTTGATCCCGTTGGAACTCGACCTGGACCGGGTACGACGGAGCCGTGAGTTTGGGTTGCGCGGGCTGGGTCAACAGCTCAAGAGTTTTCGCGACTGCAAGGTCCGGTTTCCGGTGTACGATGCGAACGATACGGAGGCCCGCGCCTATCTCCGCTCCTTGGGGCCGTTGGAGAAGCCCCAGCGCGGATCGACTCGTGGAATCGAACCCGACGCGACCACCGTCCACCCGCCGCACGAGGTGTCGAGACCATGACCGGTCGCCAAAAGAACACCCGTCGGACGACCGCGGCCAGTACGTTCACCGCGCTGTACAATGCGGCCCGTCTCCGTACGGACTCGTGGAACCGGTTGCGGGACCTCGCGCGCCGGCTCCGGCGTCTCCCGGCTTCCGATCCCTCCCAGGAACAACTCGTGAGTGAGTGCGCCGACACGTTCGCCTTTCTACGACGGACCGAGGTGTACCACGCGTTCCCAGGTCGCCAGGCGTTCGAGCAGCTCCGGAAGCACTTCGAGAAGGGGGCGTACGAACCCCTGGCCCGACATGCCGTGCGCCTGGTGCGGATGATGATGACTGGTTCGTATCGACGGCTCGACCTCTCGGTCGCATCACTCCATAACTACGCCGATCTCCTCAACGTCACCGCGCTGACCGATGCGGTTCACGAACAGATGCTCCGTGAGACCAGGCCGTACTTCGAGGTGCTCCTGGTCGACGAGCTCACCCCCAACGAACAACTCGCGGACCAGGCACGGTTTCTCGCGTTGCGTCGCAAGGAAGACGACTTCATCTACAGCGTGGTCACCGTCAGCTCGTTCGAAGATGCGCTCCTCGCTGCGGCATTGAACTTCAACATCCAAAGTGTACTCATCCGGTCCAACTTCCCGTTTCGCTCACGAAACCGTCTCCAATTTCTCGAAGAATTGTATCGGATTCTCGGAGACGATCCCGAGACACTGGCGTCTGCGTTGGCAAGCGAGCGGAGCATGTTGCTCGGCCGCTCGCTCAAGGGCCTTCGGCCCGAGCTGGACCTGTTCGCCGTGACTGACGCGCCGGTCGAAAATATCGTGGCCGAGTTGAGCCGCGACTTCGAGCGGGCGTTTTATCAGCAGGACGACTACAACGACCAGCACCTGAGCATCCTCAAGGCAATCAACGAGCGGTACGAGGCGCCATTCTTTTCTGCCCTTCGCCGCTACAGCCTGCGACCGACCGGCGCGTTCCATGCCCTTCCGATCTCTCACGGAAAGTCGATTGCGAAGTCGCATTGGATCCAGGAGATGCTGGACTTCTACGGTCGGAACATCTTCCAAGCCGAAACGTCGGCGACCACCGGGGGGCTCGATTCGCTCCTACAGCCGCTCGGGCCGCTCAAGCGGGCCCAGGAATTGGCGGCACGCGCATTTGGCGCCCGGCGCACGTACTTCGTGACCAACGGGACGTCAACGGCCAACAAGATCGTGCTGCAAGCGTTGATTCGCCCGGGTGATATCGTGCTGTTGTCTCACGACTGTCACAAGTCGCACCCGTATGCCGTCATCCTGGCGGGCGCCGCGCCCGTCTATATGGACGCCTACCCGTTGACCGATTGTTCGATGTACGGCGGCGTGCCCTTGGCAGAAATCAAGAGCCAGTTATTGCGACTGCGACGCGCCGGCAAGCTGGACCGTGTCAAAATGCTCCTCCTCACCAATATCACGTTTGACGGTATCGCATACGATCCCGAACGCGTCATGGAAGAAGTGTTGGCTATCAAGCCCAACATGATTTTCGTTTGGGACGAAGCATGGTACGCCTATGGGAGATTCTGGCCCACGCTCCGCCAGCGTACGGCAATGGAAGCGGCAAACCGACTCCACGAGCGACTGCAGAGCGCCGAGTACCGCGAGTCATACGAGACGTGGAAGGGCGAGTTCGAACAGCAGGATCTCGACGACGACCAAACATGGATCGAGACGCGGCTGCGGCCTGATCCGGTGCGTACCCGCGTGCGTGTGTACGTCACGCACTCGACCCACAAGACGCTGACGGCGCTGCGGCAGGGGTCGATGATTCACGTACACGATCAGGACTTCGAGGACGCGCAGACAGCGTTCGACGAGGCCTACATGACGCACACGTCGACGTCGCCCAATTACCAGATCCTGGCCTCGCTCGACATGGGACGCCGGCAAGTGGAATTGGAAGGCTACGAGCTCGTGCACCGGGCAATGGAACTCGCGATGATGCTCCGCGAACGGATCCAGACCGATCCGACACTATTCCGGTATTTCCGAATCTTGGGGCCAAAGGACATGGTGCCGGACCAGTACCGCCCGTCCGGCATCGACTACTATTACGACCGAAAACACGGGTGGAGCCCGTTGGAAACTGCTTGGCATGCCGACGAGTTCGTGCTCGACCCCACGCGCGTGACCGTCCATGTCGGACGTACGGGTATGGACGGGGACACGTTCAAGAAGCTGTTGATGGATCGTTTCGATATCCAGATCAACAAGACGTCCCGTAACACCGTCCTGTTCATGATCAACATTGGCGTGACGCGCGGCGCCATGGCGCATCTCGTGAAGGTTCTGACCCGCATCGCGCAAGAACTGGACGAAATGATCGACGGCATGAGTAGCGTGGCCCGGAGACTGCACGAGCACAAGGTAGCCTCCCTCACGCAAGACTTGCCACCGCTCCCCAACTTCAGTCGGTTCCACCGGGCGTTCTTATCGGAGCCGGACAGCACGACACCCGAAGGCGACATGCGGCGCGCGTTTTTTCTCGCCTACGACGATGACGCGTGCCGTTACCTCTCACTCGACGGCGCCATGCGCGCGCTCGACGACGGAGACGAGCTTGCCGCCGCCACGTTCGTTACACCATATCCACCTGGATTTCCGGTCCTGGTGCCCGGACAAGTGGTGACCCGCGACATCCTGGAGTACCTCTCCGAGCTGGACGTCAAGGAAATTCATGGATATGAACCCGAGTTTGGCCTCCGGCTCTTTACGGCCGACACACTAGCCCTGCCACCTGCCCCGGCGCCACGACGGGCCAAGGCGGCGCGACCCGCCCGACAACCGGAAGGAGCAGGACGCAAATGAAATCGCGTGCAACACCCAAGCTCAAAGGAGGACGAGCCACCGCGACGGCGCCGGGACCGCGAGGTGCGGTCACGAGCGGCGCCGCGGCGCCACCGGCCCGCCGCAAACGCTACAATAAGCTTCGTGGCGTGTCGGATATCCGGCGGTTCTTCCACCGGAACGAAACCCCGGTCTACTTCATCAGCGCCACCAACTTCAACCTCGTCGGAATGGACGAGTGGGTGCGGCGGTTTCACTACATCAACTACATCGACTGTTTTGACGGACAGCACCCACACGTGTTCGTTCCCAAGGAGACGCCGCACCGCCCCTTTTCCTGCATCGAGGACATCAACAACTACCTGCTGCAGCACAAGGAAGTGATCGACCTCATCAAGCAACGGGGTGACGGCGGCAAGGCCGTTTTCCTCTTCTTTGACGAGACGACCGAAGATCTCTGCAAAGAGCTGGGGCTGGAGGTCTGTTTCCCGTCTGCAAAGCTCAGACAGGAAGTCGACAATAAGGTGGCGACGACTCGTATCGGCGACCGAGCCGGCGTACCGAGCGTGCCAAACGTGCTCGCCAAGGTGGAGAGCTACGAACAGCTGCGACAAGTGAGCGCCCCACTCGGTCGGGATCTCGTGATTCAAACCGCGTACGGCGATTCCGGCCATACCACGTTTTTCGTGTCCACCGAGACTGACTGGCGGAAATGCGCGGAAGAAGTGGTCGCCGAACCGGAAGTAAAGATCATGAAGCGCGTCAAGGTTCGGGGGTCGGCGCTCGAGGCGTGCGTGACGCGCCACGGAACGATCGTCGGGCCGCTCATGACGGAGTTGGTAGGGTTCAAGGAATTAACCCCGTATCGCGGCGGTTGGTGTGGCAACGAGGTGGCCCCGGATGCGTTCACCCGAAAGGTCCGCGCGCAGGCGCGCGACAAGACGTTCGCGTTCGGCGAGGAACTCCGGAAGATGGGGTACCGCGGGTATTTCGAGCTGGATTTTCTCACGGACGTCAATACGGGTGAGCTGTACCTCGGCGAGCTGAACCCGCGCATCACTGGCGCCAGCGCCATGACCAATCTCGCGGCGTTCGCCCACGCCGACTGTCCTTTGTTCTTGTTCCACCTGCTGGAATGGTCAGGCGTCTCGTTCGAGTTGGATGTCGAGGAGCTCAATGCGCGCTGGGCGGATCCGGACAACATCGACCGCTGGGGTCAGCTCGTGATGAAACACACGGCGGACACCACCGAGCGCATCACCAAGGCCCCGAGCAGCGGCGTCTGGCGTATGACCGGCGATGGCAGGGCTGAGTACGTGCGCATGCAAACACATCGGCGTACGGTGGACACCGAACAGGAAGCCTTCTTTCTCCGTATCGCCTCGGCCGGCGACTATCTGTACGAAGGCGCAGACCTCGGCATCCTCATTACGCCAGGTCGTCTGATGACCAAAGCCCACCGGCTCAACGCGCGTGCCAAGGCGTGGATTCACGCCATTCATGCGCATTACGAGAGTGTCCCGTTCGACCCAACCGAAGCGGAGCCACCTCCACCGATTGCGGATATCGGCAACTTCAAGATCCTCTGAGCGGATGCAGCATCTCTTCCGTGCAGTCGAGGAGTACGAACCGGGATCCAAGTGGCAAGGTCTGTTTCGGAATGCCTGGCCGCATTACCGCAAGTGGTTTCTCCGGGAAGGAAACGAAGCGCGACCCACCTATCTGGCTGGGCGCCGCGCGCTCAAACGATACATGCCCGAACTCCTCGGCACGTACGACTTCCTGGTCGAACAGGCGGGCGGCGGCGACACAGCCGCCCGGTTCCTGAGTCTGTACCGGCCGACACCGTATCTGACCGGATGCTCGCAGGCGGTATGGACCAAGAGCCGCGATCGCTTCCTCGTTCGAAACTACGACTACGCACCACGGCTGTGGGAAGGAGTCTTACTACGATCTCGCTGGAACAGCCGGGACGTCATCGCAATGACCGACTGCGTGTGGGGCGTGCTGGACGGCATATCCGAGGCGGGGTTGACCGTGTCGCTTGCGTTCGGCGGACGGAAGGTCGTCGGCGACGGGTTCGGGATCCCGCTCGTGTTGCGGTACGCGCTCGAGTTCTGCGACACTACCGCCGAAGTCGTTCAGGCGCTCCGTCGCATTCCCAGTCACATGGCCTACAACGTGACCGCGCTCGACCGCCGGGGCGTGTTCAAGACGATTCACGTGTCGCCGGACCGGACACCCGAGATCACCAACTATCGAGTCGCCACGAACCACCAGCGCTGGATCGAATGGACGGAGTACGCCCGGGCGACAGGGAGCGCCGAGCGGGAAACCTTCTTGCAAGAACGCCTGCGAGACGAACGGGAAACCGCGGATCGTTTCGTGCAGCGGTTTCTCGAACCTCCGCTCTTTTCCAAGCAGTTCCGCGCCGGCTGGGGCACGCTCTACACCGTCGTCTACCACCCGGAACGGGGACAGGTCGACATACGGTGGCCGGGATCGACGATCACACAGTCGTTCACGGCGTTTCACGAAGTCGAGCAGACCATTCAGTACCAGTCCCCGCCACGAGACGCTTCCCATACGCCCCTCGAGACGGGGGCGGAATGACGGCCACCAACGTGTCCGGCGGCACCCCGCGCGCGACGCTCCGGCGCAAGCTGGACGAGTACGGCTTCTTCGCCCTGGCCTTCGGATCGATGATCGGTGTCGGATGGGTCACGGCACTCGGAAGCTGGCTGACACAAGCGGGACCAGTCGGCGCTATGGTGGCATTCACGGTCGGCGGCCTGGTGATGTTGGCGATCGGTCTCTGTTACGCCGAAGTCACGCCCATGCTCCCAGTAGCGGGTGGGGAAGTCGCCTACGCGTACAAAGCGTTCGGAACGTCAAAGGCGTTTCTCGTCGGATGGTTTCTGGCCTTCGGGTACATCTCCGTCTCGGCGTTCGAAGCCATCTCCGTCGGCAGGGTGCTGAGCTTCATGTTCCCCGCCATCGACATGGGGTTGCTCTACCGAATCGACGGCGACCCGGTGTACCTGAGTCACTTGATCCTTGCGTTTGCGTTCACGGGGCTGATCACGTGGATCAACTATGTGGGCGTCGAGCGTGCAGCCGCGTTTCAAAAGTGGCTCATCGCCGGATTCATTGCGATTACCTTGGTATTCATTGGCGTGGCGTTGGCCGCCGGGTCGCTGGCAAACCTACGTCCACTGTTCGGAGCGTCACGGGACATCCCGGCCGCCGCGGGAATCCTCGCGGTGTTCGTCACCGTCCCGTTCTGGTTTGTGGGTTTCGATACGATTCCACAGGGCGCCGAAGAAGCGAACGTCACGGTGCCGGCGCGGCGCCTCGGAACCCTCATCCTCGGGTCGATCGTCGCCGCGAGCCTGTTTTACGTCGTTCTCGTGCTCGCCGTCTCGATGACCGGCCCCTGGCAACGGATCGTCGACGCCGACTTGCCCACGGCGCGGGCCTTCGAGTATGCGTTCGCCTCGCCGTTGCTCGTCTACCTCGTGTTGACCGCGGCCCTCATCGGGCTCCTCACGAGCTGGAATGGATTCTTCCTGGCCGGATCCCGGGTCCTGTTTTCCTTGGGTCGGGGAAGAATCATTTGGGATCGTCTCGGCACGTCCCACGAACGGTACGGCACGCCGCATGTTGCCGTTCTCTTCGTTGGTATCGTGACAGTCACGACGCCAATGCTCGGCCGCGATGCCCTGCTCGCGTTTGTGAACGTGGGATCGTTTTGTATCGGCGTCGCGTTCCTGGGAGTCGCGTTGACGGTGATTCGCCTCCGCAAACGATTCCCGGAGTACCCGCGCCCGTATCGTCTCCCTGGCGGGCCGGC
>JBFIZG010000008.1:0-26287 GCA_041604955.1 Gemmatimonadales bacterium
GAGCGACTGGTGATCGCCGTGAACGCCTCGCGCGATCCGCTCGAAGTTCTTACCCCCGTCGGTGGACTTGAACAGCCCTCCCGACAAGCTGACCAAGGTCTCGTGGTCGCTCGGATCAACAAACACGTCGGAATAGTAGAACGGTCGGAAGTTGATGTTCCGTTCGTCGTTGACCTTGGTCCAGCGTTCGCCGTAGTCGTCCGAGCGAAAGAGCGTTCCCGCGGTGGGGTATTCAGTCACCATGTACACGACGTTGGGACGCGATTGCGCGACGCTGATGCCGATGCGCGCCATGGGTTCCTTTGGCGTGGTGGTGACCTTTTTCCACGTGTCGCCGCCGTCACGCGAAATGTAAAGCGCTGTTTCCTTACCACCCTCATCGAACCGCCATGGCCTACGCCGGAACGTCCACATACCCGCATACACGTTTCTCGGGTTGGAGAGATCGAGATCGAGATCGGAGCATCCCGTGTCTTGATCGATGTATAAGACCTTGGTCCACGTCGCGCCGGCGTCGGTGGTCTTGAAGACGCCGCGCTCCTCATTCGGTCCCCACTCGTGCCCGAGCGCGCAGACCAACGCGACGTCGGGATTGCGCGGGTCGACGACGATCCGTTTGATCCGCTCCGTGTCTCTCAGTCCCAAATGTGTCCAGGTGGCTCCTCCGTCGGTCGAGCGCCATACTCCGAGACCGTACGAGACCGAGTTTCTTGGGTCGCCTTCACCGGAGCCGAGCCACAAAACGTTTTTGTCCGATGGCGCCAGCGCGAGTGCGCCCACGGAGTAGGCTTCCTCGTCCTGCCACTGACCTTCGAACGTGGTTCCGCCATTGGTCGTCTTCCACACGCCGCCGTCGGCGCCTCCAACCCAAAACGTCTTGGGGTCGCCCGGTACACCGACGATTGCCGACACCCGGCCGCCCATGTTGACGGGACCGATGTGTCGCCATTCGATGTCGGCAAGCGTCTTTGTCAGTGTGGCGTTGTCTTGCGCCTCGACTGACACCGCTTGAACGGTGCTGAGGGCGAGGAAAGCGGCAAGTAGACTGCTCAGGTATCGCATGTTTTTCTCCGAGAGGCATTCGGGTTTAGACGATGACGAAGGACGACTGGGACGAATAGGGACGACTGATGACGGCTCGACTCAGGACGACTGAGGGCGACCAGCAGGGACTCCACAGGGTCAGAGTCGTCTTTTGTCGTCTCTTGTCGTCTTTCGTCAGTCGTCTTTCGTCGTCCTTATTTCAGCAAGACAAACAGTTGTTGTTGTTCTTTGCGCCCAGACTCTCCAACAGGGCGATCGTCTCCGGGAATGGCTGTACGCGCTGTTGCGGCCCGTTCGCCATGTCGACCGTGGTCTGGCCGCGGCGGCTCACGAATGTCACATCGGCGCCCCGCTCTACGAGAAACCGAATGACCTCGTTGTCTCCTCTCGCCGCGGCGTGGTGGACCGCGGAATAGCCTTCGTGGTCCCGCACATTCACGTCGACGCCCAGCGAGTCCACGAGGTACATGACCGCGGGCAGCCAACCATCCGGCACGTGTCGGTGTTGCTGCCCCACCCGTGAGGTGCCGTAGCCTACGCCCGACGCCGCGTGGAGCGGATGGACGGCCGGCCCGCCGACCGGCACGGGTTCCAACCCGGACGGATCTGTTTCTGCACTGTCCGCGGTGCTCGTCGTATCCGATCTCCGCCGCCGAGCGGCCGGTTTGGTCGTTGGAATGTTCGGATCGGCGCCGTACTTCACGAGCAAGCGCATTGCAGCGACGTCTGTTGCGTACGCCGCACGCCAGAACGCGGTCGCCCCGGCAAAGTCGACGCCCATCCGGCCGGCGTTGTACGCCGCATACCAGATGTGCGTCTTGACACGAGCATCGGGATCGACCCCGGCCTCGAGCAACGCCTCCATCAACTCGAGGTACGTCGTACGCTGTTGGCGTGACGCCGTCGGCTGCGGGTACCAGGTTCGGAGAGCCCACTCGTTGTTGAGGGTGGCAAACAACGGCTGAGCACCATCTTCGCTCGCGAGGTTGGGATCCGCACCCCACTCGAGCAGCTTCATCGCAAGATCGAAATGACCGTTGATGACCGCAACCAAGAGCGGAGACGATTGATCGCCGTCCGTGACCCTGTTGATGTCGGCGCCGGCGTCCAGCAAGCGCCGCACGGCATCGACTTGACCGTCCCGTGCAGCGTAATGGAGTGCGGTCATCCCACCCTGTTTCCCAACCAGATCCGTGTAGGAGAGCGGTCGGATCGTGTCGGACGGTTCGGCCGGTGGTGGGTCGACCGGCGCCCGGGTGAGAGAATCGGGTTCTTCCGGTGGCTGCTCGGGGATGACCGCGACGGAATCCGGCGGTGCGGTCGCCGTGTCGGGCGGCGTCACCGACGAGTCGGGTGGCGCCGCGGCAGTGTCGCGCGGAGTTCCGGGCGTTGCCTGAGTTCTCGTTTCAGCGGAGGCGGCGCTTGCAGGTCGCGCCGCGGCCATCACGCGCTCTCGCCGTCTCCGGTCCAGGCCATCGGCCGTTGAACGCTCGGGGTAGTCGACCACGTTAGTTGCGAGCGACACATCCGCCCCCGCCGCCAGGAGCACTTCGATCGCCTCGAGCGCACTGCGCGCTGTCGCGAACATCAACGGGGTGCGTCCGGAATACGCGTCCCGTGCGTCCACGTCGGCCCCGTGGTCCACGAGTGCCTGAATCGCCTCGACCGCGTCGGCCTCTGCCGCAAAATGCAGTGCGGTCACGCCGGTCGTCGTGCGGGTGTTCGGCCTGCTTCCTGCCCCGAGCAATGCGCGCACTGCGTTTCCGAGTCCGCTCCGGCTGGCCAGATGCAGCGGCGTGTAGCCGCCCAGGCGTGTCGTTGGTTCGACAGTGGCGCCCGCGTAAAGCAGCACCTGTATCATCGTGACGTCGTTGTTCAGGGCCGACCAGTGGAGCGCCGTCATGCCGTCACCCTGAGCCGCATTCACATCGGCCCCGGCCCGGAGCAGCGATCGAACGGTGGCCAGGTCGCCGGACTGGGCGGCGTCGGCAACCGGCGAGTCAGGTCCCGATACCCACATCACCAGCGCCACGCTGAGGGCGCCAAAACCGTTCACGCGCAAACCGCGACGCATGATGACCTCCCGGTGTGCTATAGACCGGTGCTGGACGATGGAACGGCGAATGAGAACGTACCGGTGCTGTCGCCGAACCGCTCCATGTCCGTGATGCCGAGCTTGTGCAGGAGACTCAACATCACATTCGCCATGGGAGTGCCGTCGTCAGCGCGGATGTGGACGCCGCCTTTCAGTTGGCCATTCGCGCCGCCGACGAGGAAGAGGGGACATCGGCGGTGGTTGTGCAAGTTGCTGTCGGCCATGGCGGACCCATAGACCACCATGGTCTTGTCGAGAAGGCTTGCGTCGCCTTCCATCGTGTTCTGGAGACGCTCCAAGAAATACGGCACCATTGAGACATGATACTCGTTGATCTTGCCGAACGCTTTGACTCGTTCTTCCCGGCCGCCGTGATGTGACGCCGAGTGAAACGCCGTGGTGACGCCGCTCTCGGGATAGACTCGTGCCGACGCATCACGTCCCATCTTGAACGAGAACACGCGGGTCAAATCCGATGTGAATGCAAGAAGCTGTAGATCGAACATGAGCTTCACATGTTCCTCGAATGAATCGGGCACGCCCGCAGGCGCTTCGGGCAACGCCCGCAGCTCACCACTCGTGTTGTGTGCTTCGATCCGTTGAATTCGCTGCTCGATCTCGCGGATGTTTTCGGCATACAGATCGAGCTTCCTTCGATCCTCCGGCCCTACCACTCGGCGGAGACCCGCCATTTCGTCCATGACCCAGTCGAGAATGCTGCGATCGGTGCGGCGGCGAGCCGCGCGCTGCTCGGGCGTGCCGCCGGCGCCAAACAGTTGCTCGAAGGCTGCACGAGGATCCCGTACCATCGGGAGCGGTTCCGTGGGAGACGCCCAGCTGATGGTATCCGTGTACACACAGGCGTATCCGTAGGCGCACCCACCCGCCTGATCGACGTTCTCGATGCACAGCTGCATCGACGGGATTGGTGTGTCTCCGCCGATACGCTGCACGTAGTATTGGTCCATCGACGTCCCGACCCGAACGTCTGAGCCCTCCGTCTGCTTCGGGTGGGCCTGGGTGAGAAACACGGCGCTCGATCGGAAATGGTCTCCGCCGATCTCCTCAGGCGCATATGCTTCCGCCATTTTCGAGTCGGTATTGCTCACGATGGTCAGGTAGTCGCGGAACGGCTCCAGCGGGCTCAGGCTGCTTCCTGAGAGGTCGAAATCGCGCCCGACCGTCTGGGGCGCCCAGAGACCCAAGGAATTGCCGAGTTCGTTACACCCCGCTGCGCCATGCACCTGCTCGATGCACACCAGTCGTGTGGCGTCGGCAACCGCCCGGCCTTTTCCCAGCAGCCGCGTGGGTAGCATCGCGTCCAGGAGCGGAAGCGCCACCGTGGCGCCCACGCCGTGGAGGAACGTGCGCCGTGGGATGTGCTTACCGGTGATGATTTCCATCGTGGTACGTCTCCTCGGGTCGATGTCGGGGCGACGCGTGTGTCGCTCCCAAGTCTAGGGGGTGACGCAGGCCGAACCTGTCGTCGCCCGTCATTGGCTCTCGCTTCCTGCCGTCACGGCATCGTCCCCGGTGCGCATCAGAAACGGCGGGCTTTGGACTACTCCGAGGATAAAAGCGGACATCCGGTTTCCGTTGGCACGCGCCTCACGGGTGATGGCACGCACCGCCGGCATGTCATAGTACTCCACACGTCGGCCCAGCCCGTATGCCATGAGGTTCACCGTGAAGTTCCGGATCAACGCCTCGGGTCGCTCGAGCAGCGCCTGTCTGAGTTCGGCGGGAGTGCTCACCGGCGTGCCGTCGTAGAGCGTTCCCCGTGTGTCGAGCGGGATTCCGTTTTCCTTGATGCGCCACCGTCCGGTGACGTCGAAGTTGTCAAGCGCGAGTCCGATCGGGTCCATGAATTGGTGACACGAATGACACACCGGATTTGAACGGTGCTGCTCCATCCGCTCGCGAGTCGTGAGGAACCGACCGTCCTTCGCCTCTTCGGTCGCTTCCAGATCGGGCACGTTGGGTGGCGGCGGCGGCGGCGGCGTGCCGAGCAGCACCTCCATGACCCACTTGCCGCGCAGCACGGGCGAGGTCCGGTCGGCGTGTGACGTCAGCGTCAGGATGCTGCCGTGGCCGAGTAGTCCTCTCCGCGCGTCGTCCGGATACGTGACACGCCGGAACTGTTCTCCCGTGACGCCTGGGATACCGTAATGCCGGGCCAGACGCTGATTCACGAAGGTGTAATCTGCGGTGAACAGCTCCAGCACGTTTCGGTCGTTTTGCACGAGGTGGTTGAAGAACAACTCTGTCTCGCGCCGCATCGCGCTCGCCAATCGTTGATCGAAGTACGGAAAGGTCAGTGCATCGGGATGGACCTTTTCCAGATCTTGGAGACGGAGCCACTGGGATGCGAATCTCGTGGCGAGACCCTTCGAGCGAGGGTCAGCCAACATGCGTCGCACTTGGTCCTCGAGCGTCGCCGACGCCGACAGCTCTCTGCGGACCGCAAGGTCGATCAGCGGTTTGTCGGGCGGCGTGCCCCACAAGAAGAATGACAGCCGGGACGCGAGATCGACGTCGCTGATACGGTACACACCGCCCGGCGCGACGTCGGGGGGAGTCCGCTCGACGCGAAACAGAAAGTGCGGACTCGCGAGCATGGCCTGAATAGCCAGACGAATGCCGTTTTCAAATCCGCCTTCGGCTGCTCCTTGGTCGAAGAACGCCATCAGACTGCTCAGGTCACTCGGATCGAGCGGGCGCCGATACGCTTGCCGAGCCAGACGTGAGATGATGCTTTCGGAACAGGGTCGGGCCTCTTCAGGCGATGTCGGCCTGCAGGTAAAGATCTTGGCTCTGCTCGGTGTTTCGGAAACGCCCGTCACCTCGAAGGGACCGACCACCGCGAGCCGCTGGAGATGTGGGAGCGTGGTGATCCCGTATCCCAGCCCGATCTGCGTGTCGGCGAGCGTATGGTCGATGGGCGTAATGAGGTCGTCGACGGAGCCCTCGAACCTGCGGACGAACGCCGCGGACAGCCGGTGCGGGCCGGCTCTCACCTGGATCGTGTCCGTCGCCAGCGTCATTCCTGTCGGGTCTGACTCCGACATCCACCGGTCGATCGCGACGACGGCGATCCGCTCCCCGTCGATCGAAACCTCGACCTGTTCGTTGAGCGCGTTTCGGCCAAAGAGTTCGCCTTCGGGGGACGGGTGTAGTGTGATCTGGAAGACGTACTTGCCGTCCGCCGGGAAGCTGTGGACGACCGAGATGCCTCCGCGGGTCCCGAACGGCGCTCCCTCGACACGCTCCGTTTGCGACGCGGTACGGGGAACGCGGTACGTGGTCGAACTGGGGTCGGCGTGGGGGTCTCCAACCGCGACGCGACTGATGTGTCCCGCGGCGCGGAGGTATCCCTCCATCAGCGTCGCCGACGGAAGCTGCACGTCGGCGATGTTATCGAAGTTCGCGCTCTTGGTGTCGAGCGGAAGAAACGCGCTCACGTCAACGGATACGTCGAGCAAATCCCGAACTGAACTCTCGTACTCAGCGCGGTTGAGTCTCTGGAAGGTTCGCCGACCAGGATTGGGGTTTCTCGCCGCGACCTGATCGAGCCTCGTCTCCAGGGTCGTGACCAATGCCGCGAGCGTGTCGGCCCGTGGCCTCGGCATCCCGGGCGGCGGCATCATGCCAGCGCGGAGCTTCCGGATCATCTTCTCGACGATTTCGGTATTCTCGTCCGCGCGCGCGACATCGATCGACGCCAAGGTGAGATTGCCGGTCAGCATTTGATCGTTATGGCAAAGCACGCAGTACTGCTTGATCACCGCGGTCTGCGACTCGGCCGGGATCGCGTCGCCGTGCGTCTCGGTGGCGGCCGTCATGGGGCCCCGACCGGCGCCACCGGTCTGGCAGGAGAGGCTGGCCCAGACGAGCAGGATACTCGACATCGTCGGCGCGATCTTTCGCATGCGTCCCTCACGTAACGGCGAAGGGAAGGGTGTGAGTCCGGGACGACGCGGACCAGGTGGGGAGGGTCTGGACCGTGCATCGCGAAGCCACGACTAACCCTACAGAATACGGCCAATTCTAGCCCTTGGCCAGGTTTTTCGACCCCGCACTGGCTGTTTGGTCAGATGCGTCGGTCCTGTCGGGTCGCTCCCTCTCGATTGTGTGGACGCACACGCCGTCGTTGGCTCCGCGCCACATGATCGGCGCGAATACAGTAGCAACTCTACCACAGTCAACACCGGAACCAGCACACTCGATGACCGGCTCGGGCTCCACCCATCTCCATGACTGCCTCCGGACGCCAATTCGATGGGATTCTCCCCGCGAGCGGTGAGTGGCCCGCGTCCCGTCTCGAACCATCTTGGCCGAGAAACCGGCGATTTCTGGCCGGAATCCGGCATGGCACTTGCCCCAGCAGTCCCGGGACCGCCCGTGTCCCAATGAGATCGGTCGGTACGCCATCGATCAGTTCGCGCCCGCAGCCCCAAGCTCCCTTCAGAATCGGGGGACTGCGGCGCCCTTTGTTGTCCAAATCAGGATGGCAACGGCTTTTGTCCTTGCCGTGTGCAGCCACAGCCGCTGGAGATCATTGAATATGAAGCGCATCCCGCTCGTCACGTCGATTGCGTTGACCGTCGCACTTGCTGCGTGTAATCCCGACATGTTGATGGACCCCAATGGTCCAAGCGTTTACCTCGACGCGCCACAGTTTTCACATTCGGCCGGGTCGGGGCACGTCACGCTGGATGCGGTCTCGAGCAGCGGCGCTTCCGGAGCATCGGTGAGTTGGTCGCACACGATCGCCGACGGGGCGGATCGTATGCTCGTGGTGGGTGTCGGCGTGGAATCTCCGGGAGACATCGCGCAGACGGTTGTAGACGTGAGCTACGCGGGTGTTTCTCTCACTCGGGCAGAAGCCGAAGCGGTGGGGAACTGGCAATTGGTGGAGGTGTGGTATCTCCTGAACGCCGACCTACCGGCGGCGGGTACCTACACGGTCGACGTGACAACCACGGGGAGCGCCACCAGAGAGGTGAATGCCGGCGCCATGTCCCTGTTCGGCGCCAAGCAGGCACCCCCTGAGGCGATGGCGACGAGCAACATTCTGAACAACGCGCAGATCGTGACGGCAATTACGACGCTCACCGACAATGCGTGGGTGATCGATGTGGTCGGCTCGGGTGCGAACGGCAGCTTTACGGCTGGCAGCGGTCAGACCGAGCGTTGGGACGAGGCGGTGACCACGGCCGCAGCCGCTATGAGTTCCCAGGAAGTTGCGACCGCGGGAGCGGTCAACGCGACGCAGACGTTTAGCAGCGCGGCAAACCGCATGGCACACGTGGCGATTTCGGTTCCGCCAACCGCGTCCACACCAGAACCACCCGCTCCCGGCACCATCGGTGTCGTTTCCAGCGCAGGTATCCGTGGGACTACGTTGGGCTGGACGCACACCTTGGAGGCCGGTACCGATCGGATGCTGCTGGTGGGCGTTGGGCTCGAGGGCCCGATCAACCAGACGACGGTCGTCAACGTGAGCTACGGTGGTGTGAACTTGATTCGGGCGGGCACGCAGGCGTCTGCCAACTTCCAACTCGTGGAAGCGTGGTACTTGCTCGACGCGGACATGCCGGCGCCCGGTGACTATCAGGTTGACGTGACCACGAGCGGCACGGAGATATTGGAAATCAACGCGGGTGCGATGACCGTCTTCGGCATCACGCAGGGCCCCCCCGCCTCGGTGGCCAGCACCGCAAACGAGAACACTGACGTCATCAGTACTGCAGTGAACACGGCGGCGGACAACGCGCTGGTCGTCGACGTCGTGGGATCGGGACAGGGGGGACCGTTCACCGCGGGAACAGGACAGGATCAGCAGTGGAACGAGACCCAGGAGAGCGCGGCCGCCTCCATGAGCACGCAGATCGTGGCGACCGCCGGGTCCACAACCATGACGCAGACGTTCCACCGGGTCGCCAATCGGATGGCCCACGTCGTGCTGGCGCTGACGCCGTCCGGATTGGATCCGCCGGATCCGAGTTCATTGGGCTTTGCATGGCAGCGTCCGATCGTGCCGGTCGACCCTCCGGTCGGCGGCCCATTCGATCCGACGCAGTCACCGACTGTCGAAATCTGCCAATTGTCCGGACCGAACTGCGCGAACACGATCGTCACGTACAACATGACCACCCGCGTCTCCGGTGGCATCATCGAACTCGATATCAACCGGGAGCTGTACAAGGTCCTCTTCCGCACGAATCGGTTTTCGCTCGACCCTCAACTCTTCTACCGAATCCTCGTGCGCGTGGCCGGGCAGGTCTTGGGTACTCGCGACATCGACCTCGTCGTCACCCAAGCCGAAGCGGACGCAGTCGACCAGAATCTCTACGTGCCTGTGGTGAACGGCGAGATTCTGAACATCAGATTCCGCATCGAGGAAAATGCGGGTCCGATCTCCACGAATGCGGATGACGACGTGTTCTTCCTGGCCATCGACGAGCGGCTGAACGCGCTGCCCGGCTCGGGCGGCCTGCTGGACAATGACGTGCTGGGAGTTCCCGCCGCCACGCTCACGTCCTTCGGCGGCGGCGATCTCGGCGGCCGGGTGACCGACTACACGCCGGAGAACGTGACGGTTCGGGTTCCCGGAGGCCGGATGCGTCTCCTCGAAAACGGCACGTTCCGCTACCGGCCCGACGTTGGGTTTGAAGGGACGCTGGCCTTCCGGTACCGCCTCACCGGCTCAGCGGGCACGTACGATGCTACCGTCACGATCGTGGCGGGATCGCCCGAGCTATTCGCGCCGCTCGCGGCGCCGGACGCGTACACCCTGGATCCGGACACGCCACTCGACGTGCCCAACGGGTTCCCCGGATTGCTAGAGAACGACGATCTCGGGACTCCCACGGCAACCGCCGTGTCGTTCGGCGGTGGGAACCTGGGCGGAGACGCCACGAGCAACGGGGTCGGCAACACCGTGAGCCCGTTGCCGGAGGGGAGTGGCTCGCTCGTCGTGCACGAGGACGGCAGCATGTCGTTCACTCCACCCACCGGGTACACCGGTGATTACGCCTTTGATTACCTGCTCAGCAGCATCGCCGGCGTCTCGCAGGCCACCGTGACGATCGCCGTTGCGTCGCCCCCCGACGTCATGGATGACGACTACACCGCGACCGGTAACATCGCGATCGACCTCGATGCGGCCGGTGGGGTATTGAGCAACGACGTTGGCGGGGTAACCGTGACCGGAGTGCAGGGATCGGGCGCCAACGTGGGCGTGCCCACGGCAACCGACGTCGCCGGACGCGGCGGGGTCACCGGCGTCGTCACGCTGAATGCCGACGGCAGCTTCACCTATGATCCGCCCCCAGGGCTCGAGGGCGCCGATACCTTTACGTACCAAACCAACATCGGTCTTTCGGGCACGGTGACGGTCACCGTCAGTGAGATGGTGTGGTTCATCGACAACACGGCTGCCTCGCCGTCGAATCGAGGAACGTTCAACCACCCGTTCCTGAGTATTGCCGAATTCAATGCGGCGAACGCGCTGACCGGTGCGGTGCCCGATCCCAAGGCGGGCGACGTCGTCTCGCTCGCGACCGGCAACGGACTCTACTCCGACACCGACGGCATCAACTTGCTGAACGACCAACTGCTGATCGGCCAGGGAGTGACGCTTGCGAGTTCCATTACCGCGGACGCGAACAGCCATGCGGCCTATCAGACATTTGCCGGCTCCACCGACACGCCACCGGTCATCGAGGTGACGGGGGTCGGAAATAATGGGATCGATCTCGGAACGAACAACACGCTGCGAGGGCTGACTGTCGGAAACACCGACACGACTCCGCTCACCGTCAGCTACGGTATCGCGGGCCTGGTGGTCGGTGACCTGGTGGTCGATGCCGTATCGATCGTCGGCGAAGGCGGCGCGATGGATGTGTCCGCCGGTGACTTCGGGACCAACGTGGTCTTCGACGAGCTTTCATCGGCCAACGCCCCCAACCGGGGTCTCCGCCTGACGGGCATCACGGGCACCATGGTCGTGACGGACGCGACAAGCGCCATCACCGGGTCGACGCTTCAGTCGGTGCGGGTCGGCGGCGGGAGCGTCTCGTTCGACTATCCGGGAACCGTTACGAGTGACCGTGACAAACACATGGTCGAGATCATCAACACACTGGGCGGGACGGTGACGTTCAGCGGCACGGTGTCTCAGGCGAAAGCCACGGGGAAGGGCGTGATCATGGATAATGCGGCAGGTGACGTCAACTTCGCCGACCTCAATCTCGGCACGCCTGCGATTCGAAATGGTGGTGTGCACGCAGGCATCACGATCGTCAACAACAGCACCGGCACGTTCACGTTCACCGATCCAGAGGTGTACGTCACCGGAGCCGGCAACCATGCGCTCCGGGTCGACCATACCAGTGCGAGCGGGACCGTCATCGTCACGGGCGGTACCTTCGACGCCGACGGCGTGCCGGCGATCGACGTCGAGTTGACAGATTTGACGCTGGCGCCGACCACGCTGATTTCGGTGGGTAGTGAGATCGAGGGTGTCCGGCTGAGCCAAGTGACGGGCGCCGTGGACCTGACCGGAGCAACGGTCACGGATGCCACCCTGGACGGAATCAATATTACTGCGCCGGCGTCGGGATCGTTCTGTCTCAATCTCGCCGACAACGCGAGCTCCTCGGTAAGTGGGATGAACGACGGTTTCGTGCTCACGAGCTCCACCGGCACGTTCCAGTTGCAGGGATTCGCAGGCGACGGGACCGACCCGGCCGACGTCGAGGCATGGGTCACCGGAAACAACAACACCGGTTCGGTCGTCGCCTCCGGAACGACCTTCAGCGCGGCGCCGGGCGTCTGCGTGCCGTAGTCCCACCTAGCGGCGTTTCGAAACGGACCGACTGAGGCTCTCCCGCCCGCTGTCAACGTGCAAACGTGGTGACAGTGGGCGGGACGCCGACGTAGCGGCGGTCCTCGACCGCCATGCCTTCAGGTCAGCAGGCCATCCTGCCTGGTTCAATGTGCGCCGGAACCGTACATTAGCCGTGTCACAGCTCCCTCGGGGGTTCGACGACCTCCAGTCGAGCCGGTGCCACCCCTCGAGTCCGGTCGGGGAATAAGACGATGCCCAAGTATCGGAATGCTTGCCACAGCTCGCCGGCGACCCGTTCGTCACTGACGGCGGTCTCGAAACCAGCCTCATCTTTCTCGACCGAATCGATCTTCCCCACTTCGCCGCGTTCGATCTCCTGGCGCACGACGAGGGCTGCGACGCTCTTCGCGAGTATTTTCTCGAGTACGTCGCTATCGCAGAGGAGCATCTGTTAGCAAGGAGTCGGTGATTGATGGCGGCAGCTAACGCAAGCGTGTTACAGGAGGTCACATGACAGCTCCCCCAAACGTCGATATCGGCCAGTTGCGAGAGGCGATTCAAGACGAGTATCGGGTCGTGGCGTGCGAGCCGAACCGCGGGTTTCACTTTCACACCGGTCGATCGCACGCCCGACGCCTCGGGTACCGTGAAGAGTGGTTGAACGGCGTTCCGGAGAAGTCGGTCGAGTCTTTTGCAGGCACCGGGAATCCCTTTCGCCTGGGCGCCCTCGCGCCTGGCGAGCGCGTGGTTGATGTCGCGTGCGGGGCGGGTATCGACAGCCTAGTCGCTGCGAACATGGTTCAACCTGGCGGACAGGTCATCGGCGTCGACATGACACCCGAGATGCTGGACAAGGCCAAGGAGAGCGCACAGGAAGCGAACATCACCAACGTCGAGTTTCGCTCTGGTTTTGGTGAGGAGCTTCCCGTCGATGACGGCTGGGCCGACGTCGTGATCTCCAACGGGTCGCTCAACTTGATGCCGAACAAGAAGCAAGCGCTCGCCGAGATGGCTCGCGTCTTGGGGCCTGGCGGTCGTCTGCAGATCGCCGACATTCTCGTGGAGCGCGCCGTACCCGAGAACGCCAAGGAAAACATCGATCTCTGGACCGGCTGAATCGCCGGTGCTCTGCTGGAAGCAGAGCTGGGCGACATTGTCGAAGCGGCGGGATTCACGGACTTCGAGATCACGTGGCGGGACGACGTGTTTGCGGGCGCGCCGCAACAGTCCAGCGCGGCTGAATTCGGGACGCTCGGGATTGTGTTCCGGGCGCGGCTCCCGTAGCGCATTCGGGACCGAAGTCCCATCGGGGTATGTGAAACCGGCCGACGCATCTGCGCCGGCCGGTTGGCATGATAGGGAACGTCAGGCCGCTCGATTACCGAGCAGCGAAGGGCGTGGGTCTGCTACGCCGCCGCTCGGCCGTTCCGTTTGTGAATCAAGTCCTCCAGCGCTGTCCGATCCGGTTCGATCAGCTTGGCGATGTTGACTTGATCGACGTTCGCCACGATGATGCCCCCGACTTCGTCGTGTACCTCAGCGTAGATGCCGTGCTCCTTCATCTTTTGCGCCTGGTACTGGTTGTCTTCCGTGGGGCTGACGTAATGCACCGCGTCTGCCTTGTACCGGTGAATCAGAAACGCATGGTTGATCGTCATCAGGCGTTTTCTGCGCAACGCCTTGTCAAAGGTGTTTTGGTCGCGCACTGACAGGATCGTCCGCCCCCGCCGGTCCTGGATCGGTGTAAACACGATGTTGGCCAGGGTCTCCCCATTTACGATTCTGAGCTCCAATAACTCGGAGCCCGCGGGATTCGGGCGCAGCTTGACGTGCAGCGGGGTCTGGAGTTGATGACACTTTGCCCACATGTCGAGCCACTCTTCGAGCAGCTTCGTGGGTACTTCCGTCTGTACCAGATGCTGGAACTGCGTCGAGCCCTTGCCCATGGCCTTGGTGGTGGCCGTCCGCCCGGATGATGCCATCAAGGCCCCGTCCAACCGTGGGCCACCGACGAGGCTCTGTGGGGTCTTGTAAGGGGAGTCGACGAGCCGGAACTTCCGCTGCAACCGCGCGAGCGCAAGCATCCCGTCGAGCTTGAGCGCGGCGGCAAACTCTTCCGCGGCCCTGCCGTCAATCTGGTGCCCACCGTAGGTGATGAAGTTGAACACGTAACCGAGTTTCCCCAACTCCTCGGGAAACTGCTTCATCTCTTCGTCGGTCATTCCGGTCGTGTCCCAATTGAATGAGGGCGACAAATTGTACGCGAGCATCTGGTCGGGAAACTCGGCGTGGATTGCCTCGGCAAATGTTTTCGCGTCAGCGAGGTCTGCGGTCTTGGTCTCCATCCACAGCAGATCGGCGAACGGCGCGGCGGCGAGGGATTTGGCGATCGCGTACTCGATGCCTCCTCTGATCTGATAGTAGCCCTCGGGCGTTTTGGGCAGCTCGCAATCCCAGATGATGTTGATCCCCATCGACTTCGCCTTCTCACGCGCGGCGAAAAACGAGGCTCGCTTGGCGAATGCGTTCCACTCGTCGACTGTCATGTCGAACTGATCGCCTTCCCCCATGCGGAACTCGAGCACGTCGGCCACGGCCTGGCCGTAGGTCTTGAGTCCGGCTTCCGCTTGCCAGGCTTCGAGGTAACGAGTCGCAACCTTGTCGAGCGTCGCGTCGATCGGCGCGCCGTTCCCCTTCTTGAAGGTCTCCACACTCTCCTCGAGCAGGGACGTGACACCGGCCCGGTCGAGCCAGGCGAACGCCTGTTGGTACTCGCTCTCCGAAACGGCAAACAACAGATGACCTCTGATGCCGTCGATGCCGGCCTCGAAGAATTTCCGAAGAACGGCAAGGTACCCAACCTTGTAACTGGGCAACTCGACGTTGGTGGCACCCAGGATGAACGGATGGTCCCGCTCGTCGCCCCGCCCCTCGAGAAACGTCGCCGACTCGGCGTCGGTTCTGGCGACGACGATGCCTGGGACGTTCATGATGTCGAGCTGAAAGCGTGCTGCGTTCAAGCGTTTGAGTTGCTCGTCGCTCGGCACGAGTACCTTGCCGCCCTGGTGCCCGCACTTCTTGACGCCTGGCTTCTGATCTTCGATGTGGTAACCGGTAACTCCCACCTCCACGAATCGGCGGATCAGGTTCCGGACGTGGCCGTCTCCACCGTGCCCGGTGTCTGCGTCGGCGATGATGAACGGCCGATAGTCGACTTCAGCCTTTTCCTGACGTTGCTCTTCCGTCATCCGCGACCGCGCGAACCGCTGGTTGCGGTCGGCGGTCAGCAGCGCGCGCACGATCGGGGCGGCCTCGTCCGGCACTTGGCTCAAGGGATAGCTTGCGAGATCCGGTCCGGGGTCTTCCGAGATCGACCCCTTGGCAGACGTCGCCCAGCCGCCGAGGTAGATACCCTCAATGCCGATTCGCTTCATCGTCACGGCCTGACCCGGCGAGTAGGGTCCAAAGGTCGTGATCGATTTCCGTTCCGCGAAGAGCTGTCGTAACCGGGCGTAGAATTGTTCTGCCGCGATCCTGGTCACGGGATAATCGGTGGGAATGGTGCCTCGCTGCTCGGCGACCTGGCGGGCGGAGTAGAGACGTGTGATCCCGTCGAATCGGCTACTCGCCATCCATGCGGCGACCTCGGCAACTTCTTTGTCAAACGTCTTCATGGAACGCTCCTACCCAGACGAGATGTTCGCCTTCCCAAAGTCCAGGTTTTCTGTGATCCGGATTCCTTTTTGGTGAAACGCATCCATGTACTGCCGGATGCGTTCCTTCGCCTCCGGAAGGTCGTGGTTGTCCAGATTGATATTCAACAAGTCAATGTACCAAGGGGCTTTGAAGCGCTCTGTGACGTAGGTCCGCACGATTTCCCGCGCGATGGGCAGGGTCGTGGTCTTGGAATCGTCGTGGACATTCCGGTCGCTCGCGGCCAAAAGCTTGTCGTATTCCTCGGCGAGCAAGCGGGCAAAAAGATCGGTCGTAAGCGTATCTCCGGCTTTGACACCGGTTTCCGCGTCATCCTCGTTGAAGGGGGCCTGCTTGTGAAGCCATTCCCAGAGAATGCTCAAACGGATCTCACCGGTGGCCATGTCTTCCATGAGATAGAGCACGTCGTCGTCTTCGAAGAAGTCAGCCGGTTTCAAGGCCGCGGCCTGGAACCCCCGTCCGAAGGCGTTTCCGTACTGCAGCGCAACGCTCAGGAGATCGCGCGCGCCCCGCACGCTTCTCGGGGCCGGCTCGAGCAGGGTGAGCGCCCTGGCATGCTCGTCGCTGTGGCTGAGGGCGGGGAAGCTCCTCCCGAGTTGGTTCGCCGCTCCCACTTTTTCCCAAACAGGTCTCACGATGTGGACCATCTTCCAGTGCGCGACCCACTTGCCGCTGGCGCCTTCACGCTGCTCCCGTTCGGCGCCGGCGACCGCCTTCTTCATGCTGTTTGCCACGCCCTGTTCGGAACCAACCGGAATGTTTGGTTCCATTCCCCCCTGCCAGAGCGCAAACCGGCCATTGGCATCGGGCGTGTTGACTGCGCGTCGGACACGGTCTTCGTACACCCGCATGTAACCGTACGTCATGCCGATCGCGTCGATGTTGGGGTTGACAAAATCCCCGTCCCAGGCCATCGCGTCGGCCACGCTGTTGATGTAATCCCAGCGGCCCGTGTTGTATCCGACGAAATGTCGCCCCAGCACGGCGCGAATCTCCATCAGTTGAAACGACGCCTCGAGTTGTTCGACCAACACGTAGACCTTGATAGCACCGATTGGCAGTGACAGGTGGCGCTCCAACGCCGACAGCAGGCCGTTCCATAACGCCGCTTCTTCGGCAGTTTGAATCTTGGGGAGATACAGCACGATCGAGGCGCCGGACGCACGCAGCGCCCGGTAATTGTTGACGACATACAACGCCAGATCGACGATCGAAGCGGAAAACCCGCTTCCGTCTCGGTGACGCACGTGCCGGTCGTCCAGATGCAAGCCTCGCGCACGGAAGATCTTCGTCGTGAAATCCAGCTGCGTTTGCCAGTCGTCGATGATGCGCCGCCCAAAGAACCCGTCCGCCCATTGATTCATCTCACCGGCCACCTGTTCGGCCACTTCCATGAAGAGCGCATCCCGATGGATCGCGAGCTTCAGGCTTCGCTGGTTGTCGAGCGACATAGTCGACACCTGTCCAAGGGCGTCTTCGCCGTCGAACATCCAGCCGTCCGCGCCGGACAGCAGTGCGTAGGCCACGTTCCGGATGCTCTTCTCGATGGGCGCGTTGGGTTTCGCTCCAGGGCCGGTGCCCTGGATCCACTGCCGCTCCAGGTCCGGTGGGATGTCGCTGCCGACGAAGTTGCCTCGTCGCGCGTCCGCGACCGTCAAGTCGGTGCCAGGAATGCGGTCGCTAGGGTCGAGGAACCCGATTCGTTCCCGCCGTTCGGCGCGCTGTGCCCGACGCTCGATCCGTCCGGCCATGATGGCCTTCCGTTGGGCGTCGTACACCGACAAGGCGGCCATGGCGCTGATGGCCTCGGCGGTGTACACGTCTTCGTACGCGCTTTGAAGACCGGCGCGGATCTCGAGTTCGCGGGGAGTGTCCGCCGAATCGTGGAGGTGATCTCTGTTGGGAAGTGTCATGGTCTGACCTGGTCGTGGTGTACGAATGCGTCGGGCGCGCGGGGCGGTGTCCGGAGCCGCCACCTAGATAAAAAACCCCTGTCGATTGCACCAGTCGCGGCTGGCGCGGTGGGGTCGCTCATGCTTCTTTGTGCCGTATTTGCCAGCTTCATCAGCAAACTGCAGTATCAGTTCGCGTTTTTGACGGCCGCTAGCTCGGCAGACTGGATGCTGGTCGCGTGCCGGGGCCCAGACCCACCGATCGGAAGAACAATGAACGGCGGTGTCGGGTCACGCTGTGACGGATGATGTATTTTGCCGGCTGGTGGATGGGATTTTAGTGGCCGGCTGGTGTCCACTGCACGAATCGTTTTCTTTCGAGATCGCCAATCTCAGGTTGAAGAGGTGCGAACGGGGTCTGTCCGATGAATACCGTCGAAGGGGATGCAGTGTGGGCCGTATTTGGATGCCACTTTGCGGCCGATTCTCGGCACCGCGTGTGGAGATTCAAGGGGTCGAGGACCGGGTTGTCGGTGCTCTCGTACCTCCTCATGCGGACGGCGGGAGCGGGGGTCCCCTCGGGCCCGTTTCACTGTGACGCCGATCGACGCTTTACCATCCGCGTGTGGGAGCGTCCCGGCATCGATGACGAGGGCGTGTACGGTCCACCCGACGCCCTGACGCGACTTGCCTCGTTCATCGAAACCCGGCTCGCGGAGGTAGACAATGAAACCGAGTTCCGTGTGGACACGGAGTTCGCCCCGGACGCGGAGTACTCTCTGGTACTCCGCGTAACCGACGATCTACGTCCTATCTCCCCGGTCGGGACGGTGGGCGACGAGACCGAACGGGGTTCAACCCAACAGCTCGATCAGCTTCCTGCCTTCCAATTCCACTTCTACGACTTCGAAGATGAAGTCGAGTCGCAAGGGCTCTTCACGCTCGCCGAAGACGCCGTCTATCTGGAATTCCATCTCAAGGACGAAGACGCCGATACGCCACTACCGGTCGTGCACGAGAAGGTGCTACCGCTCGAAGACATTGCGTCCGTCACCTTCAAACGCGGCGTGATCGGTCCCATTGTGACGATCCACACCCACACGGCGACGGCCCTAGGCGGTCTCCCCACGAAGCAGCTCGGCCGGGTGAAGCTCCGATTCAAACGAAAGGATCGGGATGAGGTGGAGCGAATGGTTACAGTGCTGGATTCACTACTCGAGCAGGAGAACTGAAGGCGCTCAGGTTCGCCGACCTCCTTGGTGCGAGCTTCATGACGAACGCGGCCATACCGAATCCGGACTCGCCGCGCTGCGCACCAACCCGTGGTAGAAGAGCAAACTCACAGTGAGCAATAGCACCGCCCCAGCTTGATGCAGGGCAGCGATTCCGACGGGAACGGCAAGCAACAGCGTAGCGATGCCGAGAGCGACCTGGACGAGCGCAGCCGCCGGTAACAGATGAAGCCACCGTCGGCTGGAACGGGGGAGTCCGACGGTCCGTCCACGAATCCACAGGAGCCCGATCCCCACGAACGTCGCGATGCCCAGCCAGCGGTGATTGAACTGCACCGCGGCAACGTTTTCGAAGATGTTCTGCCACCACGGGTCGACTGTGAAGTATCCCGCTGGTACAAGCCGGCCCCCCATCAAGGGAAACGTGTTATATGCCATGCCCCCGTCGATCCCGGCCACGAACGCTCCGGCGATCGCCGTGATGAATACAAGTCCCGTGAGCACGCCGGCCAATCTGCGCAACCCTCGTATGCCCTGCTCCCTTCCGTTGCCTTCACGAACACTCCGCGCGGCCAGTAGATCGGCGGCGGTCCAGACGGCGAGTACGTAGATGACAAGCGCCAGGCCCAGGTGCGCGGCAAGACGGTACTGACTGACATCGGTGCGTTCGGCGAGACCGCTCATCACCATGATCCACCCGAGCGCCCCCTGGGCGCCGGTGAGCACGAGTAGGGTGAGAAGCCGAACTGTCAGCGGTCTAGTGAGCCACCCGCGGATCCAGAACACCACGAGCGGCACTGCGAGAACGAGACCGATCAGACGCGCCCACAAGCGGTGCACGTATTCCCAGAAGTAGATCGTCTTGAACTCCCCCAAGCTCATCCCGCGATTGAGTTGCTGGTATTCAGGGATTTGCTGATACGCGAGAAATGCTTCCCGCCACGCCTCTTCCGAAAGCGGCGGCAGCACTCCGGTGACGGGCTCCCACACGGTGATGGACAGTCCCGACTCGGTCAGGCGGGTCACGCCGCCGATGACGACGATGAGCAGTACCATCGCGGCCCACAGGGCAACCCACCGGCCGAGCGTTCGGCGTCGGTCAGGTGCGATGTCGGCGTAGGGGAGATTACCGGGAGCGGTCATGGTTTGCGGTAACAGGCATGCCATAATGTCATCATAATCGGGGCAGCCATGCAATGCATGAGCGATCGCGGTGGCCGGTGGGTTGTCCGAATAGGTTCGATCTGAACGCAGCATCTTTCTTCCATCTCGCGGCCGGGCGTTGGCCCATCTCGATTCCGGCGCCATATTGATCGTATGGTCATTCCACTCACAGACACTGCGCAGGACGCCCGGTCGGTCCACGCAAAGCTCCTGTCGCGGCTAACACCAGGAGCGCGGGCAACGCGTGTTCGCGACCTCTCATTGACGGCCAACATGTTTGCCATGGCGGGCATGCGAAGGCGTCACCAGGATGCATCAGAGGGAGAACTGCTGCTGCGCCTTGCGGCGCTTCGCCTGGGTGCAGACCTGGTGGAGCAGGTGTACGGCTGGCGTACTCCGCCTGATGGCGCCTGAAGAGTTCCCCGATCCCGTCGCGGTAGCACTCGCGGTTGGCGCCCTCCTTGAGCGCTTCGGCATTGCATACCTGGTCGCGGGTTCTCTGGCAAGCTCTATTCACGGTGAGCCGCGCTCGACGAACGACATCGACATTGTGGCCGATCTCAAACCACACCACTTGGACGACCTGCTCGCAGCGCTTGCTGATGTCTATTATGTCAGCCCAAAGACGGTGCGCGAGGCTGTACGCGATGGCGGCACCTTCAACGTCGTTCACCTCGCGACGGCAGTAAAGGTCGACGTGTTCGTAGTGGGGCGGGATCCGTTTGACGCCGAGCGTATCGCTCATCGGGCACGTGTGCGTATCAGCCCGGATGCACCTGGGGAGCTCTACGTCGACACCGCCGAGCACACGATACTGCGCAAGCTCGAATGGTACCGACGGGGCGACCATGTCTCCGAACGACAATGGCGCGACGTTGAGGGCATCGTACGTGTGCAGGGAAGCCGTTTGGACCGCGACAGACTCCGCGCGTGGGCACCGCGACTGGAAGTGAGCGACCTGCTCGAGCGGCTGCTGTCAGGCTGACCACATATTCTGCGGACACGCATAACACGCAACGCCTCACGGTGTGTGACCTGGGCCAACGGCCCTACTTGGGTAGCTCCTTCACATAGATATTCCGGAAGTACACCGAACTCCGATCGTCGTGGTTCTGGAGCCCGATGTAACCTCGTTCCGCGAAGTTCTCGATTTGACCTCGGGGCTCTGCCTGCCAATCGATGACGGTTTTCCCGTTCAGCTCAACGCGCAGGTGATTACCGCGGAAGGTGATCCGATAGTGATTCCACTCGCCAGGTGGGTTTGCGACATGTTCACTGGGTGCGACAGCATCGTAGACGGCGCCGGTCCGGTAGATCCCGTCCACCGCGTCATAGATCTGGATCTCGAAACAGTGGTCGATGTACTCGTCGCTCGTCGGTACTTCGGGCACGCGGACGAAGACGCCGGAGTTCGCGCCGACGTCCGATGTCATGAACTCGAGCTCCAGCACGAAGTCGCCGTACTGTTTGGCTGAGTACCAGAGCAGGCCCATCCCGCCGTGTGACGTGAGTATACCCGTCTCGCGATCCAGTTCGAAGTGGCCAGGGCCGTAGTGGTTCCACCCATGTTTCGAGTATTTGCCGCCTCGTGATTGGAGGGTCTGTTCGTATCCCTGGGCCGCGTACGCGTGATGGTCCATTGGCTGCGCGAGGGCGTCGGAGACGCCGAGAAGACAGACAGTGCCGGCAACGGCGATAAGCGGCCTCATGACGCCGTGCACGCGCTCGATGGTCACAGGGCCGCCTTCGCCGTTTGGTGTCTTGTTGGATTCCACTCACCCTTTGCCACAGCCGGTACGAAGGTCTCCAAATTTGGCGGTGGGAAGGGAATCGTCTTGTCTTGCTCCGCGCTCATGTATGCGGTCATCAGCAATTCGGTCACCCGTACGCCGTCCGCGAAGGTTTCGTCGGGGCGCCTGCCGGCCCGAAACGCCTGTACCATGTGCCGGTTTTCTCCGGTATAGCCGTACTCACTCTCTTCATCGCTCACGATGGGCATGAGCCCGGTCTCGGCGTTCTGCTTCTCGACCAGATCCTCCCCCGCGTCTCCCTGCACCTCTCGGCTGAAGAATACCTTTGGCCCGGCGTCCAGCGAGTTGACGGACAATGAATACTCCGGTCCCAGTACCTCCATGCTGAGACGGAGTCCCGCCCCAACGAAGCACCACGACGTCGTGGCTTCGATGATCCGCTCGCTCCCTGCGTCGTCGCGATACTGTATCAGTGACCGGGCGAAATCCTCGGACGGTCGATCGCGGTAGTCGATCTTCCCACCGCTGTTCTTTGCGAGGATGTCGGCGTACCGGGGTTGCTGCCACTTCAAGCACGCAGTGTGTGCAGAAACTTTGACCGGAGTGAGTACGCTCCGGTCCGCCCCTGGTGGCGTGAGGAGAAACTGGGCTACCTCCACCGAATGACACATCATGTCGTTCAATACGCCACCGCCTTGCAACGCACCCTCCCAAAACCAAGGCTCGTGAGGTCCGGAGTGCTCTTCGGCGCACCGTGCCAAGTACGGCGGACCGGTCAACGCGGCGCCGCGGGTCCAGAGAATGTCCTTGCCTCGCGCCACGCTGGGTGAGAAGAGTTGGTCTTCCAGGTAGCCGTCCAGCACGCCGGCCTTCTCCGCCAGCTTCAGCATGGCGCGCGCCTCGGCCACGTTCCGGCCCAATGGCTTTTCGCAGGCAACGCCCACGAGCTCTCCCTTGCCGGAGCTGATCGCGTCGACGATTTCCTCCATGATCTCGGTGCGCGCGAAATTGGGTGTACAGATCCAGATCGCATCGATCGCCGGATCGGCCACCATCTCGGTCACCGAACCGAACGTCCTCGCGTTGCCAACACTCAGCCGGTTGGCAAGGCTCGCCGCCTCATCCGCGCTGGCCTTGCTGCGGGACAATACGCCGTTCACGTCGGCGTCACGCACCCCCACCCAAGACCGAATGTGGAACCGGGTGATGAAACCGCCTCCGAGGAAGCCCACCCCTAGTCTCTTGCTCATCATTTCCACGTTTGCCTTTCTGTCGTGCCGGGCAGGCCGTCGGGTGCGTCAGCCTGCATTTCCAGCCACGAAAGCGCTCGCTATACCCGGCCGTCGTGGCAAAACATCTTCGATCCCGCGCAAGCCTATCCGGCTTTGGAGCCTGGAGCTTCGGTCGTTGACTGATCGACCCGATCGTTGAACAGCAGGGCAAAGCCTACCATGATCACCGCGGCAAACGCCGCCGGCACGAACCAGAATTGTTGCCACTGGCCGAGCGTCAATGCATCAGCGCCACCCAGGAAGGTATTGAACAAGTTGCCGGCTGCCTGCGCGCCGATCAGCATTCCAAGCCCGTAGGTGACGAGCACGAGCATCCCTTGCGCCTGACCGCGAATCGCCGGCGTCGATTTCTTGTCGACGTAGATCTGGCCGGTGACAAAGAAGAAATCGTAACAGATTCCGTGGAGCAGAATCCCGAAGATGATCATCCAAAAGACCTCGCTCGGCGCGGCCAGCGCGAAGAACACGTAGCGTAAGACCCACGCCCCCATGCCGGCAACCAGCATCCACTTGACACCGAGCCGAGCGAAGAACAGTGGCATGAGAAGCATGAAGATCACTTCGGACATCTGCCCGAGCGTCTGCGTGCCGGCAATGTTTTGGAACCCGGTCCCTTCGAGAAAGAGCTGCGTGAAGTTGTAGTACGCCGCCAGCGGGATCGAGATGAGCAACGAGGCGCCGAGGAAGACGTAGAACGGTCGGCTCCCGAGCGCCTTCAGTGCGTCGAGTCCCATGATGCTCCGGGCCGAGACCTTCTCTCCCGCGGCCGGCGGCGGCGTGTGCGGCAGCGAGAAGCTGTAGAGACCCAAGATCAAGCTCGTGATTGCCGCGGTGTAGAGCGGCAGCGGTGTCTGCTCGGGAAGCGTCTCGCCCGTCACGAACGCTCGGAGTACCAGGCTCACAACGAGCCCTGCGACGATCCAGCCGATCGTGCCGAACACCCGGATGAGTGGAAACTGTTTTTCCTGGTCTGTGATGTTGTGAAACGCGAGCGAGTTGGCCAGACCGAGCGTTGGCATGAAGCAGAGGTTGTAGAGGAGCAGCAGCAGCACGAACAGCACCGGTGCGCCGCTGAATTGCGGGACGGCCAACAACACCAGCCCCCCCAAGACGTGCAACACTCCTAGCACCTTTTCGGTCGAGAAGTAACGGTCAGCCACGAGGCCCAGAAAGAAGGGCGCCGCGATGGCCGCGATCGGATTCACGGTATAGGGCCAATGCGTGAGATCTCCCATGCCCTCGGCAGTCATGTACACGGCGATTGACGTGTACCACGCCCCCCAAACGAAAAACTGGAGGAACATCATGATCCCGAGTCGGGTCGCTGTGTACACGTCACCTCCTTATGGTGCAGTCAGGAATGCTGCCGTGGATACCGGCGCTCTGCTCCCCCGTGCGTGCGGCTGCGAGTTACACGATCCGCCGTGCGACTGGGTCCCACTCGACCTTCCGATCTTCCCGGTAGGCACGAGTTGCCATGTGGCAGGTAATCGCCTCTTCGAACCCGCGCTCGATGTTGCAACTCGTCTCGCCGCCGTTTCGAATGACGTCGAGCCATTCGGCAATGTGAAGGTGATAGGCTGAAACACGCCGGCCACCACGATACGTGAACAGGAGCCCTCGGCTCGCAAAGTACTGCTCCGTTGCAGATGTGACCGCGTCGATGCCCTTGAAGCCAGGCCGGTAGGTGAACATCGGCCGTGACGGATCGATGGTCTCGTCTTCGATTTTCTGCTCGTAGCGTGTCGAGCTGGGATCGGCGGTCACGCTGAGCGTCCCGCTCACCTGCATGGACGCGTCGTGTCCCATGAACGTGAGGCCGCGGTACCGGTTGCTTGCGAGCGTAGCGCTGTACATCAAGGTCAGATCCCGATCGGGATACTCGTAGACTGCCTGAAATACGTCGGGCACGTCCCGGCCGTCCTTGAAGTAGTAGATACCGCCCGATGCCACGGCGGTTTTCGGGATGCCCACGCCCAGAATCTGGTTGACGGCGTCGTACTCGTGGGAGAGCAAATCTCCCGCGAGACCGGTGCCGTAATCGTACCAGCAGCGCCACCGGAAGAACCGCTCGAGATTGAACGGCACCTTGTTCGGCGCGGGTCCTTGGAACTCGTCCCAGTCGATGGTCTGAGGATTCCCGTCGTCGTGGATCTCCCACACCCATGCGCCCCACGGGTCGTTCCGGTTGGTGGTTGTTTCGATCAGCGTGACCGGACCGAGGATGTTGGCATCGATGATCTCGCGCGCCTTGATGTGGCTCTCCGACTGTCGGTTCTGATGCCCCAGTTGGAATACGATGTTCGAATTCCTGACCGCGTCGTACATCGCATGGGTCTCTTGCTCGGTGCGGGTCATGCACTTCTCGCAGTAAACGTGGATGCCCGCACTCGCCGCATCCAGGGTCATCTGTGAGTGCCAGTGGTCGGGCGTCGCGATGATCACAGCATCGACCTCACCGCTCTCGAGCATGTCGGTGTACCGCCGAAACCGGCGGGCGGGCGGATTTGCAGCGCCGCCGCCCGGGCGTACGTCCACCTGTGACGCAGCGATCGCGCGCTCCGCGCGCACGTCGAACACGTCACATACGGCGGTGATGGCGATGTTCAGGTCCCGCTGGCTCAAGTACGTCTCGAGCCGCTTGTTGCGGGGATCCTCCCGGGCTTCCTGGCGCGCTTCCTCCACCCATTCCGGATGCGCGAAGCCAGCGAACCGCACGAGCGCTTCGCCCTCGCCACCCATGCCGATGATGCCAACGCGGATCCGGTCACCCGGAGGGCGCGAGATCGCATTGGGAATGACCGCCGGGCCGGTCTCACTCACACCCAGTTCGGCGAGGATTGCACGTCGTTTGGCGTCGTCCGCAACCTTCTTATTGACGTACGCGACGAAGAACCCTCCCAAGAATGGCAACGATACCAGCGCCTTGAGGACGCCACGCCTCGTCATGGCGCCCCATTCCTTGATAGTCGATTCTCCAGAGTCCGTCCCGGAGCCTTGCTCCTTGCTGTTGTCAGTCATTTTCTTGCTCTCAAGCGTTTGCCTGCTTCAACAGTGGCTGTTCAGGGTTGCGCTTCCAGAATACGATTGCGTCCAGCCCGAATGACTTGCCAGTCGGAAACACGAGCAGGACAAATACGGCGGCGAGTTCGATCAGCACCTTGTTCACGATCAAATAGCTACCCTCCGCCGGCATTGGGTACTCATAGCCCCCAAACGGCGGGGCGGCGATGTAATACAGGAAGAGCA
>JBFIZG010000009.1:0-24965 GCA_041604955.1 Gemmatimonadales bacterium
ACATGTCCTCGTACACGGGGTTGTTCTCCGCCAAGTACCCGATGCGCCGCTTCGCCTCGCGGGCGGCCTCCCCGAGCGGCATGCCGTCAAACTGGATCTCACCCTCGTCCGGCTCAAAAAACTGGTTGATCATGCGCATCGTGGTGGATTTCCCCGCGCCGTTCGGCCCGAGAAACCCCACGACCTGGCCCCGATCTACCGAAAACGTGACGCCGTCGACGGCTTTCACCGCGCCGAAATGCTTGGTCACGTTCGTTAACGACAGAATTGACATGCTGTTCCGTTTCCTCTGGACCTGGTGAAACGTCCGGGTGCCGACCCGAAGGCGGCCTCGGAGTGAGAAATTCTAATCGGGAGCCGCCGCCCGGCTCAAGGTCCCGACTCGACCGCATCGCGAGAGACGCGGCGCCCAGGCAGGGCGCCCCGCCACCCTTGGCCGAAGAGTCTAGGTCTCGGGGGCTTGCGTCGATAGATATACTTTGTAATGTAAAGTGGATGAGTTCTCGATGGGGGTGCTGTGACTATACCGACTCAGAGCGATCAACAACAGGCAAAGGAAACGCTCGCCTTTATTCGCCAGACGATGGAGTCAGCGTCGACGTTTACGCCGGTCTCCGGTTGGGGATTGGTGGCCTGTGGAGCAATCGGACTCGTGGCGGCGTGGTTGGCGTGGGCGGGACAAGTCGATGCGGACCTCAGGGTGTGGATCCCCGCGGCGGCGCTGTCGGTGATCCTGGCCTCGTTCGCCAACGCCCAAAAAGCCCGCCGGCTGAATGTCCCGGTCTGGTCCGGCGCGTTTCGACGCATGGTGTGGGTGATGACGCCGCCGATCCTGGCGGGCGCCATGCTCACCTTCGCCCTGGCCGGGAGCGACGCCCACGAGCTGATACCCGGCATCTGGCTCGCACTCTACGGTGCGGGTGTGGCCGCCGGCGCCATCTTCTCGGTGCGCGCGATTCGGTGGATGGGGATTGCGTTCCTCGCGCTGGGGGCGGTGGCGCTGTTTGTCCCCGCGTCGGGTCTCGTGGCGTTGGCCTTGGGATTTGGCGGGCTCCACATCGTGATTGGACTCGATATCGTGTGGCGGCATGGCGGTTAGTGCGGTGACGGACGGGCTCGATCGCCTGATTCACGAGCGGTTGCGGCTGGGGATCGTGTCCGCGCTCGCGACGGGAGAGAGTCTGAGCTTTCACGATCTCAAGAAGATCTTGCGAACCACCGACGGGAATTTGAGCGTCCACGCCCGGAAGCTGGAGGATGCCGGGTACATCAAGGTTTCGAAGGGATTCGAAGATCGAAAACCCAAGACTGAGTATCAGCTCACAGAAAACGGACGGCGAGCCCTGAAAGCTTATCTGAACAGCATGGAGACGATTTTGAACGAAGCCCGGGAGGCGCTGGAACGGACATGAGTGGACTGCACGTGGGCATCATCATGGACGGGAACGGCCGGTGGGCCCGCAGCCGCAGAAAGCCGCGTTGGCGTGGTCACTTGGCTGGGGTGGAAAGCGTGCGGGACGCGGTCGAGAGCGCACCCAACCTCGGGATCACCACCCTCACACTGTATGCGTTCTCGAGCGACAACTGGAAACGGCCACCGACGGAGGTCGGTCGGCTGTTCTGGCTACTGCGAGAGTATTGCCGGCGAGAGCGTCGAGAACTCCTCGAGAACAGCGTGAAGGTCACAGGAATCGGTCGGAGGGACCGGATCCCCCGATCTGCCTTGGAGTCCCTCACCGAGCTCGAAGCCGCTACCGCCGGCGGCACCGCACTTCATCTGCGGCTGGCAATCGACTACAGCTCTCGCTGGACCATCACGCAGGCTGCGACCGATCTCGCGGAACTCGCCGCTCAGGGCACCCTGAGGCCGGAGGAAATCTCTCAGGAACTCCTTCAGTTTCACATCGCCGGGGGAGCGCCGGAAGTCGATCTCGTGATCAGAACGGCGAGCGAGGCAAGGCTGTCCGATTTCCTCTTGTGGGAGGCCGCGTACGCCGAACTGTACTTCACCCATACGTATTGGCCGGACTTCCGCCGCCGGGACCTCGCCGAGGCCGTCTCGGAGTTCCATCGCCGCGAACGGCGGTTTGGAGGGTTGGTCAGGGTGGTGGGCGAAGCGAGGGTCAGCTAGCCCTCACCGACCGACGTTGTCGCGTCGGCACCACACCGAATCGGCGTCTGATGCGTCCGGTAATCGAAGATCGGCAGCGCGAATCCACGAATCGCTCGGTCGTGCTACCGTCCAGAACACTGGCAATATGCAGCACGTCCTGGCCTGCTGTCACCACGCGATTCGACCGTATACAGCCGGGATCTCACCCACGCCAAACGACCCGTGTTCCCGGCGTGTGGTTAAGTCGGTGGGACGGGACCACGAACACTCGCTGGTGTAGCACACGGTGGTGCGCCTGCGGTCCAATTTTTGCAAAATAGGGAATCACGTGTCATAACGCGGTCCCGTTTTTCCTCGAGATATTGGTCACCCTGCTGAAATGAATCTGGCAAACGAAATCGTCCGAGTCGACCTGCACGCCCATACGGACTGTTCACCGGATGCCACCATGGCTCCGGCCGACTTCGTTGAGCGGGCCATGAGCGCCGGGCTCGATCGCGTCGCGATCACCGATCACAATGAGATCGATGGCGCCCTAGATGCGAAGAGTCGGTATCCCGAGCAGGTGATTGTCGGGGAAGAGATCACGTGCCGGGGCGGCACGCATATCATCGGACTGTTTCTGTCTCGCCGAGTTCCAGATGACCGGTCGGCGGAGGAAACGGCCGAAAATATCCGGGACCAAGGCGGCATCGTGTACGCGCCCCACCCGTACGCATACGCCATTCGGAGCACCTGGCACGCCCAACGAGCCTTGGCGGTGGCGGAAGCGGTTGAGGTATTCAACTCGCGCGCGTTTTGGCCTCGTTGGAATCGGCGGGCGGGCCAAGCGGCCATCGCACACGGGCTCCCCTCCGTTGCGGGATCCGACGCGCATTTCTCGTGGGAACTCGGTCGCGCCTACACGGAGATGCCCGTGTTCAGTTCCGCGATCACGTTTCGCGAATCGCTGCGGTCGGCGCGGCCGGTGGGTCTGAAGACCTCGACGCCGTGGGTCCACGTCGCATCCCGCTCGCTCATGGACCTCCGTCGGCTGACCCGCCGTCGTGTGCGTCCGGCGGCTCGGCAACACGGCCTCGAAGGGGCTTCGATCTAACGTTCGGCCGCCGGCCACCGCGAGAAAGACTCCACCGCTCCACGCGTCTGTCACACGTCGCATACATCGGCGTGGTTCTTGCTTACAATTTGTAAGACACGGAGCACACGTACCCGTGGCGCTTCCGGACTTCGTGGATGTTGGGTGAGGACTCGCGCATATGGCCACCGTCAAACAATTGCTTCACACGAAGGGTGTCTCGGTTGTCTCCATCGGGGACCGGGAAACGGTGCTGGCGGCAGCCATGTCGATGAACGAGCACGAAATCGGGTGCGTCCTCGTGCTCGACGGCGACGAGATGCACGGGATTCTGACCGAGCGCGACATCCTCGAGCGGGTCGTGGCGAACAATCTCGATCCGGCCACCACCCTGGTTCGGGACGTCATGACCCCGCATGTCATCACCTGCTGTCCCGAGGACACCCCAAACGAATGCATCCGGACCATGACGGGCAACAAGATCCGTCATCTCCCGGTTGTCTCTGAGGGCAAGGTCAGTGGGATCATCACGAGTGGCGACATTCTCTCGTTTCAGCTCCAGGGCCAGCGCGACACCATCGAATACCTAAACACGTACGTCTTCGAGGCGAAGAAACGTCGGTCGCGGCGACGAGCCCCCGAACCTCGGCGGGGAACGCGAGCAAGTTAGCGTCTCGGTAAGCCAGGACCGAAGCCCAACACCAACCCACTCGGCGGCGGTGCTCACGCCGGATTGACGGGTCGAGCGTGACTACTGTGGAATGAAGTTCGGCTGACGCGAAGAAGAACCGTACGGCGGTCAGTCCAGGTGAACCCAGCCCGAGAAGCCCTTCGCCGACTGAACGAAGGCGAACTCCCCGAAAACCCCGAGTACCGGTACCTGTTCTCCAGGGACGAGACTGTCGACGGCGGCTGCCGCCAACGTCGGATTTCGCAACACCAATCCCCCCTCGGCGAGTGTACGAATCGCTTCATCCACGGGCTCCGTGACAGTGGCCGAAACAAAGCCGGTCGTACCGTCGGGGAGGTATACGCGATACCAGCTTCCGGTGCCGCCCACGACGCGCATCGGCGTGTGCAGATCCACCTCGGTCAGGACAGGCGCCCTTACGGTTGCGGATTCCCGAATGCGGGTCCCGGCGCGCCGCGCGCGAGCCCACCCACCGAGCAACGCGACCTCGCCCACGAATTCCCGCGGTGTCCAGGGAAGCCGCTCGATGTACGGAATAGGGTCCTTCGGGCCTCGTGAGTAGATGCCGAAATGCAGATGGGGAGGCGTCGTACGGGCGTTCCCGGAATTGCCCACGAAGCCCAGGGTGTCACCGCGCCGGGCGACCACGCCTTCGGTGGCCACGTGACTGTCGAGGTGCGCGTAATAAAAGGAGTGCCCGATGCTGTCTCGCTGCCACACGATGAGGCCCCCAACCCTCGTCGTATCCACTCGACTGATGACACCGTTGGCAACCGCTACCACCGGTGTGCCACGGGGGGCGAAGATATCCACACCGTGGTGCCGGCGCCGGCCGCCGTCACGCGGGTCGCCGAACACGCTGAGAATGGCATCCGTGCCGTGGTCGTCCACCGGGAAGGCCAGGGATCCGGTGACCGCTACTCTCAACGAGTAGCGTCCGCCTCTTAACAACTCCGGCTGCATGCGTAGCACGTACTGTCCATCCCGCCGAGCCGTAAACTCGATCTCATGGCTCCCGCTGTCCGCGGAGGTCAGGAGCCGCGGCTGGGAGGCATTCGTGCCGAGCACGAAGAGGTCGAGGAAGATCAACTGCGGCTCGCCGTTTTCGAGCTCGATCTCCGCAGTGAGATGCTGGCCTCGCCGCAGGCTGAGCCGGTACCCAACCGCACGTGGTTCGGTGGGATCGAGAAACCCTACCTCCTCAAACGGGGTCGTGATACGCACGGCGTCCTCCAGGCTCCGTTCGGCGGCGGCGAACCAGTCCGAACCGATGCCGGTCTCCGCCAGGTTCGCGGATCGGAGCCCGAGGGCGTACCGTTCGTGCGGGGTCTGACCTATGAACGTGTCTTGAATGAATCCGGAGTCGCAGGCACCGTTCGACAGGGCCGTGAGGACGAGAGCGAGCGCCGCGACCCGGCGACCGCCCCTGGTGACGGGACGGTCGGCGGCGGGGCGCGCCTCACCGGCGGTCTCGCACGATTCGAACCTGTTGTGTCGCGACGTATACTGTTGCACGCACCCTACCCTTTCTCGAACCAGACGGAGCCCGTCCCGATGCCGACCCTCATCCCCTCCGCGTCCCGCATCGCCGCCGCCGGCACAAAGCCCAAGCTGATCGACGAGCATATCGGTCGGGTGAACTCGGGAACCACCGACGTCAGCGTCGCGCACATGCGGAGTCCGGCCGGCTGGATCGAACCGGGCCAGCGGCCCGACTTCGATGAGTTCACCCTGGTCCTACGTGGCGCCCTGCGCGTAGAGCACGAAGGCGGCGCGCTCGATGTTCGGGCCGGCCAGGCTGTGGTCACCCGCAGGGGCGAGTGGATCCGCTACAGCACCCCCGATCCGTTGGGGGCCGAGTACATTGCGGTCTGCCTACCGGCGTTCTCGCCGGAACTCGTACACCGAGACGAATAGCCTCTCGCTACGAAAAAAGGAATGGCAATCGCTGTGCCAACCTGGTCCGCACCCCGGCCGGCAACGTGGGTGCGCCGGGCCGCCGGACCGTCCGGGAGGACCTGCTGAGCGGCTGCCACAGACTCGGCGGCCGGTCCCGCGGTGTCAGCGCGCCGCGTCCTCGGGATAGAGCGAGACGCGCACGTAGTTGTCGGTCCGCAGGTATTTCCTCGCCGCCTCCCGAACCATGGCGGCGGTCACCGCTCCGATCAGCTGCTCCGTATCGAGCACCCGCCGCAAGTCTGCCCCGGCCCGGCTCGCCGTGACCAGGCTGGTCAGCCAATAGCCGTTCATCTTGAGATTCGTTTCCAGCTCCCGGCGCTGCATCTCGACGACCTTGGGAAGTTCCTCCATGCTCTCGGACGATTTGAGCCGGTCGATCTCTTCGAACACCACGTCGACCAGTTCCTCCAGCCGTTGGGGGTCGGCGCCAAACCCGATCCGGAACGCATAGTCCTCCGTTGGTTCCCGACTGACCGAACCGGTCACGTTCACACCGTATGTCCCACCCATGTCTTCCCGGAGCTTCTCACGAAGTCTGATTTCCAGCACTCCGGCGACGGTCTGGAGCAAATGGGCGTTTTCCTCGCTGTACGCGATGGGCCCGGTGAACACAATTTGGGTCTGACTCTGCGGCTCGACGCCACGTCTGACGACCGTTTCCACTACCCCCGATGGGGGTCTCATGCCGACGTCGCGGTAGCTCTCGGTCCGGTCGATCGACGGGAGGCTCGCGATGTAGGTTTCGACGAGCGGTCGCACGACATCGGGCTCGAACGTTCCAACCAAGACAAAGGTGAAGTCACCGATGTCGGCAAACCGATCCCGATAGAAGGCGAGCGACTTGTCCAAATCCATCTCTTCGTACAGTTCCGGCGTGCTGGGGCGTGCCCGGAAGTGGTGTTGCGAGAGTACCGCCGTCAGCGTGTCTTGGAACGCAGACATCGGATCGGCGTCTCGGTTGGCCAGGAACGCCTGAATCCTCGACTTGAACGACGTAAAGGCTGCCTCATCCCGTCTGGGGGCCGTGGTATACAAGTACGTGAGTTGGAACAGGGTTTCGATATCTTGCGGCGATGCCGAACCGCTGAAGCCTTCGTAGAGGGACCCGATGGTGGGCGTCACGCGTACTGCCTTCCCGGCGAGTTTCTTCTGGAGATCCACGAGGCCGAGGTCGCCCACACCGCCATTGTCGACGACGGTGGCGGCGGTGACCGCAGCGATGAAGTCGGAATCGGCCGCGAGCGACGTCCCACCAGGGCTGGACGCGCGAAGCAGCACCTCGTCGTCCTTGAAGTCGGTGGGCTTGAGAATCACTTGGGCGCCATTGGAGAGGCGCCAGACGGTGACGCCGATCTCTGCGATCTCTTCCGCGGCGACGATCGTCCCGGGCGCCGGTAGCGTCGCCACCAGGGGTTCCGTCGTCGCCCCATCCTCATACGGCGCGATCTCGAGATTCACGACGCTCTCGAACACGTGCAGCAGCGAATCCTGACTGGGCAGGCTCACGCCGTTCTTCTCCGGCGCGCTCACGAGAATCACCCGATTTTGATTGGTGAGCCACTCGCGGGCCAGTCGATTCACCTCATCGACTTGTATCGTTGGCGCAAAGCGCTGTGTCAGCTCGTATTCGACGGCGATGCCGGGAATCGGGTCGCCCTCGAGAAACGAGCGGCTGTATTCGTACGCATACGCCGCCGAGTTCGTCTTTTCCCGTTCGGCATACGCGCGTTCCGTGCGACGGAGCAACTGGATTTTGTGTCGCTCGAGTTCGCTCGTCGTGAACCCATGACGGGCAACACGCTCCGCCTCCGTGAGGAGCGCGACCAACCCCATGGCGATACCCGAGTCCGAGGTCGCCGCACCCAGGAAGTAGACTTCCTTCGAGCGGATGAAGCGACCCTGGCCGGACGACCCGAACAGAAACGGTGGTTGCGCGACCTGGGTGAGCTCGAAGAGGCGCGCGTTCAGCATACTATTATATAGGCGCTCGACGAGGCTCTGGCGGTATGCGCCGACTGTGACGAATGCGCGCAGGGGTTGCTTGTAGTAGACGCGGACGTCCGTCGACGTCGCCTCCGGATCGGTGGCGAGCCCAAACAGGGTTTCGGCATGGTCGGGCACCGGAAAGAGGGGACGCTCCCGGGGCTCCGCAATTTCCGGGATCTCCGCGAAGTGCCGGTGGATCAAGGACTCCACTTCATCGGGGTCGAAATCGCCGACTGCCACCAGCGCCATCAGATCCGGCCGGTACCAATCGCGATAGTAGCGCTCGAGCGCTTTTGGCGTCGCAGACTCGAGTGTTTCGCGTGTGCCGATCGGAAGTCGGTCGGCATATCGCGAATTCTTGAACAGCACCGGGAACTGCTGGTCGATGATCCGCGCATCGGCGCCTCGGCCGAGCCGCCACTCTTCGATGACGACGCCGCGTTCCTTGTCGACCTCCACCGGATCGAACGTCTGCCGATGCGCCCAGTCTTCGAGAATGCGGAAGGCGGTGCGCATGATGTCGGCCGAATCGGTGGGTACCTGCAGCATGTACACTGTTTCATCGAAACTCGTGAAGGCGTTGATATCAGGCCCAAACCTCATGCCGATGCGTTCGAGGTAGTCGACGAGCTCATGCTCGGGAAAATTTTCCGTGCCGTTGAACGCCATGTGTTCGACGAAGTGAGCCAGGCCTCGTTGATCATCATCTTCCAACACCGACCCCGCATTCACGATCAAATGCAGTTCCGCGCGGTTCTCCGGCCTGCGATTCACGCGCAGGTAGTAACGAAACCCATTGGCCAGCGTATCGACCGTGACGTTGGAATCGACCGGCAGCGCCTCATCGAGCGGTAGCGGTGCCTGTGCCGAGCTTCGCGTCGCCACAACCCCGGACATGAGGGCAAGCAGGACCAACACGCGTCTGACTCTCATCATGTTTAGCTCGTTTCCCAAGTCACGTTCGGTACCCCCGAGTCCAGGCGTTCGTGCCACGCGCACTGACGGTGGACGGCATCCTACAGGTGTTGCTTGGCGGCCAAGTAGCGTTAACATGATAGTAGTCTTCCCGATGGGTTCGTGGAAGTCAGTACGGCATCGTCGAGAGAAGGAATCAGGATGGCATGGATTGACATCGTTCCGCACGACAAGGCGAGGGGGTTGCTCAAGCAACAGTACGATGCCGCCGTCAAGCGGGCCGGTCGTATTTGGAACGTCGTGAGCATCATGAGCCTGAACCCGGGAGCGCTCACGGCATCGATGCGTTTTTACGGCGCCCTCATGCACGGAGGGTCCCCACTACGGCGCGGGCAACGGGAGATGCTGGCAGTAGTGGTGTCGGCCGTCAACCGATGCGTGTACTGAATACGCGCCCACGCCCACGACCTCCGTGCTGAGGTTGAAGGAGATTTCGGGATTACCGACGCTGCCGCTGCTGATGACTTCGTACACCACATCGCCAACGATTGGCGAAACGCCGGCTTGAGCGACGCCGATCGGGCCCTCTGCGAGTTTGCGGTGCAGCTGACGAAGGAGCCCGAGACGATGACCGTCGATAACGTCGCCCGCCTCAGACAGCATGGTTTCAACGACGTCGCCATTCACGATGCCACGCAGATCGTCGGATATTTCAATTACATCAATCGAGTTGCCGACGCACTTGGCATCGACGAGGAATCGTTTGTGAACGCGTGGGAACAGCCGCCGCTAGCTGACGAGTGAGTATTCCCGCATGACGCCGTGGGTCACCCGCCTCATCATCGCCAACGTGGCGATGTTCTTTGTCCGGCAACTGGTGCCGCAAATCGTCCCACTGTTGTGGCTCGTTCCCGGATGGGCGTGGTTCCGCCCGTGGACGCTGATTACCTACATGTTTCTCCACGCCGGCCTCGGTCACTTGTTCTTCAATATGCTTGCGCTGTACTTCTTCGGCCCTCGGCTGGAGCAGCGTCTTGGGGCGCGGAACTTTTTGTGGCTGTACTTCTTGAGCGGTCTCATGGGTGGAGTGCTCTCCATCGTCACGCCGTTCGTGCCAATCGTCGGCGCGTCGGCAGCCGTGTTCGGCGTAATGCTGGGATTCGCCTACTACTGGCCACGCGCGGTGATTTACATTTGGGGCGTGTTGCCGATCGAGGCACGGTGGTTCGTCATTGTCATGACAGGGCTCTCACTCTGGATGGGGTTTTCAGGGACCGGCAACGTGGCGCACTTCGCTCACCTGGGCGGATTCCTCGGCGGCTTCCTCTATCTCCGGTGGCTCGAGTACCGATCCCCGGCGCGGCAGTTCAAACGGAAAGCCGCCCTGGGAGCTCGACCTGCGGGAGCCCGTCCCGGTACCGACCTCCAGCGCTGGCAGGCCATCAAGCGCGACACACTCCACGAGGTCAACCAAGCGGAATTGGACCGAATGCTGGACAAGATCAGTGCACGTGGGATCGACAGTCTGACGCCGGAGGAACGGGCGTTCTTGGATCGTTTTGCCTCTCGCTAGCTCGTGACCGGCCACTCGACACCTGACACCGTGTCTCGCCGGCACGTGCTCGGCGCCGCCGTCGGGCTCGTCGTGGGCGGGTGGGCCATCGAGCGGAACGAACTCTACGCCTTGGTATTGGGGTCCGTACAAGACGGCGGGCTGCCACAGACCGGATGCTACACCGCGCGCTGCGACCGGGCGCGCGACCAGCCGCGTTTCGTCGCCTCGCTTGCGCTGATCGAGCCTGTATCAAAGCGTTACTATCTAGTGGACGCCACCCCGGACATCTCCCGTCAACTGGATTTGATTGGCGAGCCCGACTTCCGAGATCGCGCGCGTGCCCGCCGTCCGTTTGATGGTATTTTTCTCACGCACGCGCACATCGGCCATTACCTCGGGCTGGCCTTGCTCGGACGCGAAGCCCTCGGCATGGCGCCCACACCGTGTTACTGCACCGAACAGATGGCGACGTATCTCAGCAACAATGGGCCGTGGAGCCTGCTCGTTGATGAGGGCCGACTCCAGCTCCGGCCCCTTTCCATCGACGCCTGGCACCGGATCGACGATCTGTTCTCGGTGCGCCTGCTGCCCGTGCCACATCGAGACGAATTTTCGGATACGGTCGGATTCGAATTCCGCGGGCCGACCCGTACACTGTTGTACCTACCCGACATCGATCGGTGGGACACGTGGGATCGACGTATTGAAGACGTCGTCGCCGGGACGGATGTCGCGCTCCTCGACGGATCGTTTTTCTACGCGGCCGAGGTCCCCGGCCGGAGTCAGGAAGAGATTCGCCATCCGCTGATGCCCGACACGATGCGTCGGCTCGGACGCGCCGTCGCCAATGGCCGGCGGGTCGTCTTTATTCACCTCAACAACACCAACGCCTCCCTGGACCTCGAGGGCCGGGAGAACCGGGAAGTTCGGGCGCGTGGCTTTGAAGTCGCGTCCGAAGGCCAGCGTTTTCGACTGTAGCTCGATGTCAGTCTCCCCCGATCAGACGAGGACAGCATGACCATCTACATCCCCCCTACCGTGTTCGTGCTCCTCATGCTCGCCACCATCACCCCACAAGAGACGCGCACCGCCGAACCGTCACTCGAGGACCTGACGTTCATGACCGGGTGCTGGGAAGGGACGTTTCAAAGCAGCCAGGGCGAAGGTGTGATCGAAGAGCATTACAGCACGCCGTCGGACAACGTCATGCTCGGAACCACACGGTACTTGTTGCAGAACCGGACTCAGCAGTACGAGTTCGCGCTCATCCAAAGAGACAGCACGGGGATTCATCTCGTTCCCTACCCGGGCGGTGTTCGGTCGGAGGCCGCATTCCGTCTCACGAGCGTCGAAGGAGCCGCCGCGGTGTTCGAGGCGCCGGAACACGACTTCCCCAAACGCATCATGTATCGCCGAGGCGACAAGGGCACGTTGGTTGCGCACATCGACGGTGGCCCAGACGACACCGACGGACGCGGCTGGACCTTATCGCCTGCGCCGTGTTTCTAGCGTGACGTCCCGGTGGCGGCTTGCTCCAGATAGTCAACGAGCAGGTTCGCCATCACTCGCATGCCAACCGGCACCGCGCTGTCGTCCGCGAGGAAGTCGGGAGTGTGGTGTCCACCGGAGCTAGTTCCGGCTTTTACCATTCCAAGTCGGAAAAAGAACCCAGGCACCTCGTTGGCGTAATAGGCGAAATCCTCTCCGGCCATCCACGGGTCGATGGGAAAAACCTGCTGTTTGCCGAGGACCCGCTCCACGGTAGGGATCATCTTTCTCGACAGATCGGCGTCATTGATGGTCGCCGGGGTGTTGCGCATGTAGTCGAGTGCGTAGCTCCCGCCGCCTGCCGCCGTGATCCCGGCGAGAATCTCGCGCATGCGAGTCTCCACCTGGTCCCGCACGTCTTCATTGTACGTGCGGACAGTGCCTTCCAGCAGGACGGTATCGGGAATGATGTTGTAGCGGGTGCCCCCACGCACGATCCCGACCGTCACGACGCTCGGTTCGAGCGGTGAGAGATTTCGGGATCGGATCGTTTGCAGCGCCATGACCGCCTGGGAGGCCATCACCACCGGATCCACGCTCAAGTGGGGCGCAGCACCGTGCGCTTGCTTGCCTCGAATCGCAATCCGAAAATGGTCCACCGCCGCGAGCGCCGGCCCGATGTTGTAGCCCACCGTCCCCACCTCGAGAGACGCAAACGTATGAAGCCCGAAGATGGCGCTGGGGCGCGGGTCTTCCAACACGCCTTCGCGAATCATCATGTCGGCTCCGCCATCTTCGCCGGGGGGCGTACCCTCTTCAGCCGGCTGGAAGATGAACTTGATGGTTCCGGCGAGGTCGTTCTTCATCGACGCCAGCACCGACGCCACTCCGAGTTGTACGGCCGTGTGAATATCGTGTCCGCAGGCGTGGGAGACGCCCACGTCTTGCCCGAGGTACGTGGTACGCACCGTCGATTTGAAGGGAAACGGCGTGTCTTCGGTGACCGGGAGCGCGTCCATGTCAGCTCGGACGGCCACGACCGGTCCCGGCCTGCCGCCTTCGAGCAACCCCACGACGCCAGTGTGCGCAATGCCGGTTTCCACCCGGTCAAACCCGAGCGCACGCAGGTGCCCCGCAACCAACTCCGCCGTCTTGAACTCTCGGTTGCTCAATTCGGGGTTTTGGTGGATCTGATGTCTGAGGGCAATGATATCGGGAGCAAACGCCTCGACGGCTCGATCGATACGCTGCGATTGAGCGAGACACGGCGCGGCGAACGTGTGAACCAGCAAGCAAGCGAATACCTGGAATCGAAGCACGACAGACCTCCGGAGTAGAAGACACGAGCGACCCAAAACTAGAGACGGGCAGCCTGCCGCCGCCAGAGGGCTGAGACGGAACGCTCCACCCGCCCTTGCACAGAGCCCGTCTCCTGGGTACACGTAGGCCCGAGCCCCAAGAGCCGATTATCATGACCGACGAAACAGGGCGTGAAGTTTCCCGAAACCCCGTAATTGAAACCGCCCGCCTCCGGCTGCGTCCATGCCGCGCGGACGACCGGACCCACCTCCACGCACTGTGGACCCAACCAGCCGTCCGAAAGTATTTGTTCGATGACGTCCTCGTGCCACTCGACCAGGTGGGAAGGGAGATCCGTGCGAGCCAACTGTCGTTTGCACGGCACGGGGTTGGGCTGTGGGTCGTGTTGCGCCGCACGGATCAGGGGTTCATCGGGTTCACGGGATACCGCGAGTTCCACCAACCGCCCGAGTTGCAACTCTTGTATGGACTGAGCCCGACCGTCTGGGGACGCGGGTTCGCGACCGAGGCAGCCCGTGCCGTCGTTCGATACGGGTTCGAGGAAATCGGCTTCGATCGGATCATCGCGAGTGCCGACGCTCCCAACGCGGATTCGTTCGGCGTGATGGACCGCGTAGGCATGCGATTCGACAAGCGTGTGCACATCAACGACCTCGACACGATCTACTATTCGATTGCGCGAGCCGATTACGTGCCGGATGACCCATATTCCCTCACCTACGAGGCGACCACGGGGGGCTAGCGCGTTGCGGATTCGCTCAAACTCGCTAAGATGTGGTCGCAATTGGACGGACCGAATCCGCAACGAGGACAGGATAGGGTAGCTTGCCGCTGACTTGGTACGCATTCATCGCAACAACGGTCGCCGCACTGCTTCCGGCGCCTACGTTCACGGCCACCGAGATCACCTGGGAGCCTTCGCAGCCCATTCAAGGCTCCATCATCCAGTTTCGTGTCCGTCCCCAGTCCGCGAAGTGGGCCGGGGAGTCGGTCATCTCCATGCGTGGCACGCTCGGCGCCGAGCCGATCTACTTCGACCTTGGTGGGGATGGGGCCTTCACGGCTTTGGGTGGCATTCCGATCACCGCGGGCGATAGCGTACCGCTCGTGTTGTTCTTCGATTATCAAAACGGAACGAGCCGAAGCATCGAGATTGGCGTGCCCGTGCGCCGCGGACGTTTTCCCATGGAACGGCTTCGAGTCTCTTCCCAGTTTTCGACCCCACCGAGCCCAGCGCTCCGTAGACGCATTGCCCGGGAACGGGCGCGATCACGCGCGGCATGGCAGCAATCCTACAGCACGCCGCGGCTCTGGGAAGCACCGTTTGTCCGTCCGCGTCCCACGCGCATCACGAGCGCGTTCGGTGTGGGCCGGGTGTTCAACGGACGGATCCGAAGTCGCCACATGGGAACGGACCTGGACGGGAATACTGGCGACCCGGTGATTGCCGCGAACCGGGGGGTCGTACGACTCACGGGCCAATTCTACTACGGCGGCAACCTCGTCTACCTCGACCACGGCCGCGGGCTCGTGACCGCCTATCTCCATCTGAGTGAAATCACCGTCGCCGAAGGAGACCTCGTGGACCGGGGCCAGGTGATCGGGAAAGTTGGCGCCACGGGCCGGGTCACGGGACCACACCTTCATTGGATCGCGCGTTATGGCGCGGTGACGACGAACCCCATCAGCCTACTCGCGCTCGGCACGGACGCATCCGAGACCTCCCGGGCGCTGCCTGATTGAGGTTTCGCTAGTTGCCCGCGCGAACCGGGTTGCGGAGTTCGCCGACTCCCGGAATCTCAATCGTAACCGTATCTCCATCAGCCAAGGGCCCGACGCCTGAGGGCGTGCCGGTGGCAATCACGTCGCCGGGCTCCAGCGTCATGATACCCGAGATGTACGAAATCAAAAACGGAATCGAAAACGCCATGTCCTTGGTGTAGCCGTGCTGACGTTCCTTCCCGTTCACACTGCCAACGACCTCCAATTGGTCGAGTGCCGGAAGTTCGCCGAGCGGGGCGACCCGCGGTCCGATTGGGCAAAACGTATCGAACCCCTTTGCACGGGCCCACTGGTTGTCTCGTCGCTGGAGGTCGCGCGCGGTCACGTCATTGACGCACGTGATCCCCAGAATCCCCGCTTCCGCCTGCTTTGCGTCTGCCCGCCACAAGGTCGTGCCGACCACGACACCGATCTCGGCCTCGTGCTCGACCTGAGACGAGGCATCGGGAAGCCGGATCGTGTCACCGTCGCCGATGACCGCTGATGGCGGCTTGAAGAACAGCAAAGGCTCTGCTGGTAGCGTGTTCCCCAGCTCCGCCGCGTGTTCCGCGTAGTTCCGGCCGACACAGACGATCTTTCCAGGTCGATTCATCCGCTGTTCCCTTTCGTTCGTGCCCGTCCCCAGAGATCGGCGTGCCACTGATCGCGTCGGAGAGACGTGGGAACCCCGCTATCGGGTTGTTGGTTTTCCCTATTATGTTTTACAGCGCCTTCAGGGGAAAAACCAGGTGGAAGACGTTCGCGAAACACTTCAGGCAGCGCTTGCCGATCGATACAAGATCGAACGGCCGATCGGACGCGGTGGGATGGCAACCGTCTTTCTCGCCAACGAACAGCATCCTCCGCGCGAAGTCGCGATCAAGGTGCTCGATCCGGCGTTGGGCGACAAGATCGGGCGGAGTCGGTTTCTCCGCGAAGTCGAGATCGTCTCCCAACTCACGCACCCGCACGTGGTACCGATCTTTGTGGCCGGTGAGGCAGAAGGCTTGCTGTATTACGTCATGCCTTATATCGCCGGCCAGTCGCTTCGGGACAAACTGGCGGGCATGGGCACGGTGCCGCTCGATGAAGCCATGCACATCGCGCATGACGTCGCTGACGCGCTCTCGTACGCTCACGGCCTAGGCATCGTTCACAGGGATATCAAGCCGGAGAACATACTGCTTTCGAGCAATCACGCGCTCGTGACGGACTTCGGCATCGCCCGGGCGCTCCAGACCTCCAGCGTTCCGGATCAGGCGCTTACCGTGGCCGGTCTGCCGATCGGAACGCCCGGCTATATGAGCCCGGAGCAGGCCATGGGCGGAGGCGAGGTCGACGCACGAAGCGACATCTACAGCTTGGCTGGCGTCCTGTACGAGATGCTGACCGGCAAGCGACCGTTTACCGGGATCTCGATGGATGCGGCAAACGTTCCTGCCGGCCATGGGAACGGCCGGGATGTTCCGGACGTTGTGAGAGAGGTGCTTCAGCGAGCATTGGCGTGGAATCCGGAAGAGCGGTTTCGGACCACGGCGGATTTTGCCGGAGCGCTCGCCCAAGCCGACACGCAACATCCGCATACGGCGCCGCGGCCCACACCCTCACGCCCGGGGGAAGCACCAAAGAAATCCATTGCCGTCCTCCCGTTCGCCAACTTGAGCGCCGATCCGGAGAACGAGTACTTCAGTGACGGGATCACCGACGACATCATTACGCAACTTTCCAAGATTGGCGACCTCAAGGTGACGTCGCGTACGTCCGCCATGCGCTACAAGGACACAGCCAAAGCCCTGAGGGATGTCGGCATGGAGCTCGGTGTCGCGACCGTACTCGAGGGAAGTGTCCGCCGGGCAGGTCAACGCGTGCGCATCGTCTCACAGCTGATCGACGTCCAGACCGACGCACACCTCTGGGCCGAAACGTACGATAGGGACCTCACAGACATCTTCCAGATTCAAAGTGACGTCGCGGAACAAATCGCCAGGGCCCTGCAGGCAACCCTGTCTCCGGTCGCCGAAGCAAGCATCAACCGGAAACCAACCGACGACATCGAGGCGTACAACCTCTACCTCAAGGGCGTTCATTTCTCGAACAAATTCACACCCGATGCGCTCGAGAAGGCGCTGAGGAGTTTTGAGGAGGCGATTGCGCTCGATCCAAACCTCGCGATCGCCTATGCCGGGCTGGCCAATGCGTTTTTCACAATCGGTGTGGGGCAGGGAGAGGGGCAGTTGAGCCCGGCGGACGCGTTTCAATATGCCAAGGAAGCCGCGCGTCACGCCCTCGCAATCGACGATACCATCGCAGATGCGCATGCGACGTTGGGCGGCACATATGCGTTCTACGACTGGGACTGGGACGAGGCCGAGGCCGCATTCAATCGGGCGAATTCGCTGGGGTGCGGGTGTCAGGAACCGCTCGTCAAACACGCATTCTATCTGGCCGGTCGCGGTCGCCATGACGAAGCGATCTCGAACGCCCTCAAGGCCCGCGAGCTCGATCCGATCTCGCTCATCGTAAACACCCACCTCGGCATCCAATACTGGTGGGCGAGACGATTCGACGACGCGACCAAGCAGATCGAACGAACTCTCGAGTTGGACGCGTACTTTCCGCCAGCGCGCACACTCCTCGGGTGGCTCTATCTCCAAACCGGACGCGTCGACGAGGCCGTCAAACAGTTCGAGAAAATCGCCGACGGGATCGGACGTGGCCCGCTCTCGGTCATGGCACTTGCATGCGCGTACGCGGCGGCAGGCCGGGAGGCCGACGCGAACACGATTCTGGACCAGTTACAGCAACAGAAAGCATCCGGCGAGATCTATGTGTCGGCGCGCGACATCGGGTTGGTGAACGCCTGGCTCGGCAACCGAACCGCCGCACTCGATTGGTTGGATCGGGCATACGAGGAACACGCGGCATGGATGCCGTACCTCAACGTCGATCCCGTGTGGGATCGTGTGAGAGAGGAACCCCGTTTCCAAGCCCTCGTCGAGAAACTCGACCTGTAACGCTACAACTCGGGAGCCAGCACCTGCCACACGTTCTCCGCGATCACGCGGTGTCCCTCGGCGTTGGGATGGATTCCGTCAGGCTGGTTGAGATCCGGATGACCCCCGACCCCCTCCAACAAAAACGGAATCAGCGCCGCGTCGTTTTTCGTGCTCAGTTCGGGAAAAACGCGTCGGAACGCCTCCGTGTAGGCAATCCCGAGGTTGGGCGGCGCTTCCATGCCGGCGATGACGATCCGCGCGCCTGGGTGCCGGGCACGGGTGCGATCGACGATCTCTTGCAGATTCTTCTCGAGGGCCGACACGTCCTGCCCCCGGAGCCCGTCGTTCGCGCCCAACTCGAGCACCAACACCGCTATCGGGAGCCTGAGGAACCAGTCAATCCGCCGGACCCCTCCCGCGGAGGTCGCACCACTCTCCCCAGCATTCACCACTTGATATCCGAGCCCGGCGCTGTCGAGCTTCTGCCTGATGAGCGCCGGAAAAGCCTCGTCGGGCTCCACCCCGAGCCCGGCCGTGAGACTCGTTCCGAAAAACACGACCGCTGGTCGCGTCTCTTCACTTCGATCGACGGCGGGCGTGGTGCGCGCATTCGGCGTTTCATCTGAGCCACATGCCAGCGCGAAGGCCGTAACGAACGTCGACAGTAGTATCTTTCGCGTCATGATCATCGTTGCCCGTGACCTCAGCCAAACGTATTCGAGCGGCGGTCGGCCACTCACCGTTCTCAAGAACATCAATTTGAGCGTCGAACCGCAAGGTTTCGTTGCGGTCGTCGGTCCGTCTGGAAGCGGAAAGACGACGTTGCTGGGCCTGCTGGCCGGGCTCGACGAGCCAAGCACCGGGACCGTCACCCTCGAAGGACAAGATCTCGCCGCGCTCACCGAGGATCAGCGCGCGCAACTTCGCGCCGAGAAAATCGGCTTCGTGTTCCAGAATTTTCAGCTCATTCCGACGCTCACGGCAATTGAGAACGTCCTCGTGCCCGTCGAACTTCGTCGCACCATCGCCAAGCACGACGGGGTGCGAGGGCCCGATCGCGCCCACGACCTGCTCGACCGAGTGGGTCTCGGCGACCGAACCCATCACTATCCAGCCCAGCTGTCCGGCGGGGAGCAACAGCGCGTGGCGTTGGCACGCGCCTTCGCCAACGAGCCACGCATCTTGTTCGCGGATGAGCCAACGGGCAACCTCGACGCCGAAACCGGGGGCACGGTCATCGATCTCATCGTCCGGCTGAACGAAGAAGAACGCACGACGCTCGTCCTGGTCACGCACGATACCGAACTCGCTCGTCGGGCGCACCGGATCGTGCGGTTGGCGGGCGGCCAAATCGTCTCCGAGCCCGCATGAGGGCACCCTTCACCCTCGCCATGGCATGGCGGGAAAGCCGGGCCAGCCGGAGACGGCTCACGCTGTACATGACCTCGATCGCGTTGGGTGTCGCCGCGCTCGTCTCGATCAACTCGTTTCGCATGAACGTCACGGCTGCCGTTCATGTAGAGTCGCGAAAGCTCCTCGGTGCGGATCTCGAATTGGATGCGGGAGAGCCGTTTACCGATTCCGTGACGGCCATGCTGGATTCTGCAGCGGTTGCGGGGACACCGGTGTCGTATCTGACCACGTTCAGCTCGATGGCACTCGCCAAGTCGAGTGGACGCACGCGCCTCGCCGATATCAGGGGGATTACCGCAGGATTTCCTTTTTATGGTGACGTCGAGACAGACCCGCCGGACCGGTGGTCCCGGCTGGGTGACGACCGATACGCGCTGGTCGATCCCGCGTTGCTCGTGCAATTGGATACGAGGATTGGCGACACGCTGGCCATCGGACAATCCGAGTTCGTCATCATCGGCGTATTCGGGAGAATACCGGGGGACGTGGGGCTCCAGTCGGTCTTTGGTCCGCGGATCTATATCCCTCGCTCGTACGTAGAGGAAACGGAACTCGTCAGGTTTGGTTCACGCGTCGACTACCGAGCCTATCTCAAACTCGGCGGACCGGCCGACGTGGACGAGTTTCTCGATACGTATGGCCCGTTCCTCAAAGAAAACGGCGTTTCCTGGGACACGGTTGCCGAACGAGAAGAGGAGTTTGCGGAAGCCATCGATGTCATGACGCGGTTTCTCGGCCTCGTCGGGCTCATCGCACTCCTGTTGGGAGGAATCGGGGTCGCCAGTGCCGTGCATGTCTTCATCAAGAACAAGCTCGAGACCGTCGCCGTCCTCCGGTGTCTTGGTGCCACTCAACGAGTCGTGTTCGTCGTCTACCTGCTTCAAGCGGGAGCAATGGGACTGATCGGATCGGTCATGGGCACGGCCCTGGGCATCGCCGTACAATGGAACCTCCCTCGAATCCTGGGCGACTTCCTTCCGCTTGCGGTCGAGGCGAATCCCCATTGGCCGACGGTCGCGACCGGTTTGGGAATCGGCGTGTGGGTGGCAGTCGGGTTCGCGCTGCTCCCCTTGCTCGAGGTCCGTGCGATATCACCGCTTCAGGCGCTCAGGCGCGAGTTCGAGACCACCGGTCGTCGTTCTCGCTTGCGCTTCCTCGCGGTGGCTGCGCTCCTCGTCACCGTGATTCTGCTCAGCCTGTGGCAAGCCCCGAACTGGCAGTTGGGGTTGGCGTTTGCGGGCGCACTTGGGGTGGGAACGGGTGTTCTCTGGCTCACCGCCTGGGCGTTGGTACGTGCGACCCGTAAGTTTTTTCCACAGCGGGCACGATATGTGGTACGACAGGGAGTCGCCAATTTGTATCGCCCGCACAACCAGACGGTCGCCGTCATCTTGGCTGTCGGCGCTGGCGTGTTTCTGATTGCGACCCTCTACATCGTGCAGCGGAACCTATTGGATCAGATTGTGCTCGATCGTTCGCCATCGATGGCAAACCTCGTCGTGTTCGACGTACAACAGGATCAGCGGAGCGGCGTGGAGGAGTTGCTCACCGAACGAGGATTTCCGATCATCAGCACGACCCCGATCGTTCCGGCGCGCGTGGCACGCGTGAACGGTGTTCTGGTCACTGAGCTGCTGAGTGACTCGTCCGACACCTCGAGGAGCCGGTGGCCGCTCACCCGTGAGTACCGACACACGTATCGTGACTCATTGGTATCGAGCGAGCAGGTCGTCGCGGGCGACTGGTGGGCCGACGGTGCCAGCGACCCAACCTCGGTCTCCGCAATGGCGAGGATCTCAGTCGAAGAAGGTCTGGCTGAAGAGCTCGAGGTTGCGGTCGGCGATCGCATGACGTGGGATATTCAGGGAGTACAGGTCGAAACGGAAGTTGCGAGCCTCCGCGCGGTTGACTGGGCACGTCTCGAACCAAACTTTTTCGTCGTATTCGAGCCGGGCGTCCTAGATGGCGCTCCTCAGACGGTGGTCGTATTGACGCGGGCGGCCAGGCCGCTGGAACGCGCGGAGCTTCAGCGGGACCTCGTCCGTACTTTTCCAAACGTCGCCGCCGTCGACCTCACCGTCGTTCAAGAAACAATCGATACCATCATCGACAGCGTAGCGGTGGCGATCCGCTTCATGGCGTTCTTCAGCATCGCAAGCGGCCTTCTCGTCTTGATTGGTTCGATCGCGACGTCACGCTTTCAGCGTGCCAAAGAGAGCGTGCTGCTCAAGACGTTGGGGGCGCGCGCCCGTCAAATCTCCCACATCATGCTGACGGAGTATGCCGTGCTGGGCACGCTCGCCGGTCTGACAGGCATCGTACTCGCATCGGTGTCGGGGTGGGCGCTGGTCACGTTCTTGTTTGAAATGGACTTCCGGATCCCGGGGGTGAGGCTTGCGGCAATCTGGATCGGGACCGCCGGAATTACCGTTGCCGTCGGATTGCTGAGCAGCCGCGAACTGTTTCGGCGCGCGCCCCTTGCGGTACTACGGCAAATGGGGGAGTGAGTCTACGACCAGGTGTTGTCGCTTTCGGGAGCCCATCCGCCAGTGTCGCCGAGTGGACGCCACGCGTCGTTCTCTGGCGTGAGGGATTCGTGCGGGGGTCGCGGCGCGGTGTCGCGCGGGATGCCTCTCGCCACTCGCTTTGAGATCCCGGACCAACCGCACGAATAGCACCATCGTCGCTCGAGACGAACGAGACCAAGCACCCAGTGCGAGACGAGTAACAATGGTGGCTCGGCACAGTGAGGGCAGGTGGGTCGCTTGGGCACCAGGAGCCAAACGACTCCCGCCACGACACCGACCCTGAGCACGACCGTTCCAAGCAGGATCAGGACCGCGAGCACGGACAAGTCCATGGTCCCCCGAACGCTGTTGGTATACCGGCGGAGCCGTGCCGCCGTTCCGACTTACCCCGCCCGTTGTTCGTCGCGCCGAATCTCTACCACCGCCTCGTAGACCCGGCTCGCGAGGTCGCGCTCCTCTCGCAGGGCTTTGATGAGCGCCTCGGCTTCCTTCGTCTGGAACGTGAGCTGGCCGGCCTTTTCGATCACCAGATCGACGAGCGCCTTTTGACTCTGAAGCGTCTCCAGGCTCGACCGGACGTCCGACAAGAGACCTTCGAGCTGCGCCATGCGGTGCTCGGCATGATCGATTTCCGCCCGGCGCCTATCGACCGATTCCGCCAACGCGTCGACCTGCTCGGCGCGGGCCAGCACTTCATTCAGCACGTCGCGTGTCTGCTCGACTTCCGTTCGGGCCTTCTCGATCGAACGAACCTCGGTGAGCGTGTGTTCGACCGTCTCGAAGATGCCGGTCAGCTCCGCCCGTACCGCATCGACGCTCTTTTGCCGTTCCGCCATTCCCTGGATGGTCTGCTCGAGATTTCGCTCGGCCTGCTGCAGTCCCATCAGTTTTTCTTCGAACTGCGTCATGCGTTTCTCGGCAAACCGGAGGTTCCCGACACGGCTCTCAACTTGCTCCGCCAGCTTGGCGACATTGCCCGCCTGTTGATTCGCCGCCGCAATCGCATCAGACACCTTGCGCCCTTGATCGTCCAACTCACGGATGGACCCCGCCACATCTTGGCGTAAGGTGGAGGCCCGGTCCAACTCGCTGATCGCGCGGTCGAGCATTTGTTCCCGCTCTTCCAACTGGGTGCTGATCCGGTCCAACCGCTCCTCCAGGGCATCGGCTTCGGCGGCTCGCGATTCGGCCTGCCCCACGCCCGCCTTGATCCCGTCCGTTCGACTCGCGAGCTGTCGGACGTCGTCCCCGATCGTCACGATCCGCTTCTCCAAGGCCGAGACGTCGGCCGTGCGATTGAGCAAGCTCTGGACGCGCCCGTCGGCGTCGTCCAACCGCTCCTTGAGCCCCTCACCGCGCGCCTCCAGGTCCACCATCATGGTGCGCCGCTCTTCGATCGCCTTCATGCGGTCGCCCAACGCCGTGCTCATCGAGCCGAGCTGACCCAGCTTGACCTCGAGCTGCGACATAAACGCCTGACGCTCCTCCAGTTCCTTTGAAAGGGAATTGAACCGTTCCACCGTGCTGCGGAGCCGAGTCACTTCTTCGGCCGTGTGGCTCAAATCCGCGGTCTTGCGGCCGATCTCTTTGAGCCGCGCATCCGTATCCGCGATCCACTTTCGCGTTTCAGTCTGCGTCACGTGGCTGCGTTCAAGCTCCGCACGGCCGGCATTCAATTGCTCGGTGGTATCCTTGATGTGGTCGGCCAACGATCTCATCGTGGCGACCTGCTCGGAGATCTCGTTCAAAGCCGGTTGCGCGGCCTGCAACTCGTCCACGCGTGCTTTGATTGTCACCGCCTCAGCAGCGACTTTTTCGAGCACGTCTTGTACCGACCGAACGCGTTCGCCGTGTTCTTCGACCCGCCCGACGTCGGCACTGATCGTGGTGAGCCGCGCCATGAGCTCATCAGCCCTCGACTGGGCCTCCACGAGCGCCCGGCTGGACCCTTCGAGTTCGTGGAGACGCTGCTCGAATGTCGACAACGTGTTCCGTATTGCCGTGACCTCTTCGTTCACCGAGGTCAAACCGCGTTTCTCCAAGGCAAACCGATCCAGCTCGGACCGCACGCCGTCACGAAGTCCTTTCAGACGCTGCTCGAGGGAAACACCGTCTTTCTCGACCGCCGCCTGACTGACCTTGAGCTCGCCAATGCGACTCTCGACTTTTTGATAGACCTGTTCGATGCTCGTGAGGTTCTTTTGCGTCTTCTTGATCTGTTTGCTGTCCTGCTGAACCTTCTTGAGCCGGTTTTCAAACTCCCACACGAAGTCATCCAACCGCGCCGCCTGGGCGGCTGCCCGGTCAACCACTTCGCGCTGCTGCTCCAGAGCGCCCACTTTCTGGACCACGTGATCTGCCAGCGCGTTGAGTGAACCCACATGCTGCTCCGTGCGGGCTGCCACTTCGCGCACCTTGGACAGCTCGGCCAACGTGATCTCCATTTTGGCAAGCTGTTGCGACGCGGCATCGACCTGTTCCTTGACGCGCCCGGACTGCTCCGTCGCCGAACGGTACTCGTTCAGCGCTTCGGCTTGCGTACGCTTTAGGGCCTCTTCTGATTCCCGTACGGCGTGCACGTTTTCTTTGAGCTGAATGAAGTCGTCACGCAATCCATCGAGTTTTGTCGATAGATCGGCAATGGGCCCGGAGGCCCCCCCGATCGATTCCACGTCACTCTTGACCTCTTGCGCTTGTTGAAGCGACCGCCGGATCTCCGGAATCGCCTCCTGAACCTCGCTCACGCTCGCGATCAGCTGTGCGACGCGTGCCTCGGTTTCTTGATAGCGCCGTTCGAAACCTTCCACCTGCTCGTCGATCTGCCCGACCTGTTGCGATCGCTCGACCACCTGCCCCACACGGGCTTCCGCCTCGTCCAGCCGCTGAAACAACTGCTGCTGGTTCCCCACGAGATCGGTTTCGAGTTGTTTCGCGAGATCGTCAGCGACCGCACGGAGCTTTCCGAGCTTTCCGTCGGCGCTCGCCATGACTTCGAGTTCAGTACGAAGTTCCTGCGCGTCACTCAGGGTCGTGTTCAGTTCCGACACCGACCCTCGGGCCGCCGCCACGCTCCGCATGAGTTCCTCGGCCCGTTGTTCCGCTGCCCGGTGCGCCTTCTCGACACCCTCGAGCCGGCTCTCGACTTCACTCGCCTGGCGCGCCAGG
>JBFIZG010000010.1:0-24627 GCA_041604955.1 Gemmatimonadales bacterium
GCTGAGCGAGCTTCCCCCGTCGACGACAAAGATCGCCCCCGTAATCCAGGACGCAGCCGGGCTGGCCAGATAGACGACCATGGACCCAATGTCCTCGGCAGATCCCCAGCGGCCCAACGGTATGAAACGACGCAGCTTCTTATCGATGGGCACCGTATCGTCGCCGCCCGCTGCAAACGCCTTAGTGGCGCCTTCGGTTGGCATCGGGCCCGGGGCAACGGCGTTCACAGTGATGTTCTGGGGCGCCCACTCCCGCGCCAGGGTTTTGGTCAAGGCATCGACACCCGCCTTGGCGGCGGTGGCGTGTGCCATCTTGGGCCATCCTCGGTAATGGAGGGTCATCGAGATCGAAATGATGCGTCCCCCCCCTTGCTGCTCCATGGGCTTGTATACGGCTTGAGAACAAAAGAACGTGCCGTAAAGATCCGTCTCGACAACCGCGCGCCATCCGTTGGGTGAGAGTTCCGCTGACGGCGCGTAGAAATTTCCGGCGGCGTTGTTCACGAGGGTGTCGATCCGACCATACTGCTCGAGAGTCTGCTCGACCATCGACTGCACCGATTCCGGCTCACGTACGTTGGTTTGGATGGCGCAGGCACGCCCACCGTGTGCGGAGAGCTTTTCAACCGCTGGTTCCAGATGCTCCGGGTTTCGACTGGCGATCGCAACGTCGGCGCCGCAGCCGGCGAGCGCCGACGCAATGCCGAAACCGATACCGGTGCCGCCTCCCGTTATCAGCGCCACGTGTCCCTTCAGCAGGTCTTGGCGGAAGATCACTTGTGGTCTCCTCGTCGGATCGAGAGCGGTTGAATGTGGCGTGACGTTCGCTCGTAAGATAGCAGCGACCGGTGTGATTGTGGCTTGAGTGTGGGGTTGGAGTAATCGACCGTCAAGGGTTTGTGGGGCGAATATCGAGTTCGGAAACGAGGGCGCGTTCTGGCTGTGAGAGGGTCGAAACGACCATGTCGGCAACGTCTTCCGGCTGAAGCTTCTGCTCGGGACGCTCGAGAGCCACCCCTGCCTTGTCGAAAAACGACGTGACTACGGAACCGGGACAGATGGTGATCACTCGTATGCCATCGTCGCGCACTTCGAGCATGAGCGACTTGGAAAATCCAAGCACGGCATGTTTGGACGCGGTGTAGGCCGTTCCCCCGACGTATCCGTTACGACCGGCGAGGCTCGCGATGTTGACGATGTGCCCCGATCCTCGCGCTCTCATCCCCTTCAAGAATGCACGGGTAACGAGAAACATCCCCCGCACATTCACGGAGAGCGTCTGATCGAATTGGGAGAGCGAGAGATCCTCGATCCGGGCGAAATGGCCGATCCCGGCGTTGTTGACAACCACGTCGGGAGCGCCCACGCGCTCCTCGACGAAGGCGCGGAACGTCGTGACGCTCTTGTCGTCGGCAACGTCACACACGGTCCCGATGGCGTGCATGCCGTCTGCAACCAACTCCTCGACAACCGACGTGACGCGCGGCCCGGTACGCGCACATAGCGCGACGGTCGCACCGGCGCGTCCGAGCGCGGAGGCGACCGCGCGACCGATACCCTCGGTCGCCCCGGTGACGACGCAGACAGCGTCTCCCAAATCCATCGGGAGAATGTAATGGAGCGAACTGCCGAGCGGGGAAGTGCGGGTCTAGCCGAGCACTCCAAGCCACCGTTTTCGTTCCAGCTGGTGGCCGGGGAAGATTGCCGACAGGTCCTTTGTTCCGAGATGTCCGGTCAGGACTTCCCCGAAGAGGTCTCGGAAGTCGGTTGTCACGGCCAGGTCCCGTCCGTCCGCGCGGTCCTCCGGGCTGAGCGTCGGCCAGCGTCCGTAAACCTGTCCGCCCCTCGTGGGGCCGCCCAGCACCAACATGGCGGTGGCCCTTCCGTGGTCTGTTCCCCGTGATCCGTTCTCGGCGACGGTTCTTCCGAACTCGCTCATGGTGAGGAGCACGACGTCAGCCATGCGCGGTCCCAGGTCGGTCACAAACGCCGCCAGGGCGCGACCGAAACTCCTCAGTTTGGTTGCGAGTTGGCCTTCCGCTGCTCCCTGATTGAAATGCGTGTCCCATCCATCCACATCGGCGAACGCGATTTCCAGCCCGAGGTCCGCGTGGATGAGCTGAGCGATCTGGGCCATCGAGCTACCGAATCGGTCGTTCGGATAGCTGGCGCCGTGTGCGGGCTCCCGTCCGGCCACCTTGGCCGCCTCGAGCATCTTGACCGCCTCGAAAGCCTCTTCGGCCGACGACGCCATCAAGCCGGCGTCCGTTTCCGCATAGAGGTCACGAAACGCTCCCGCGATCCGATCGCGTGCCTCGGGGCGGCCCCCGAAGCCGAACGAAGCGAGGTTGGCAACGGAAAGCGCGGTAGCGTCTCCGCGCAGTATGCGCGGCAAAGAAGACCCGATTGCAACGCCCTTGAATGGCGTATCTTCGTGCGCTCGAGAGTGCTTGAGTTGCCGGTTCAGCCAACCGTCGGCCGTACTCTTGATACCGGGGGTGCCGGATTCCATGTAATCCTGCGCGTCGAAGTGGCTGCGTGTCGGATTGGGGGACCCGACGGCATGCACGGCGGCAAGGACGCCACTCCGGTAAAGCGGCAGCAGGGGCGCGAGTGACGGGTGAAATCCGAAATGACCGTCCAGGTCGATCGCGCCGTTGGGTTTTCCCGGAGTTGGCACGGCGAGTCGGGGCCGTTCTTTGTAATAGTACGGGTCGCCGTGCGGAACGATCAGACTCAACCCGTCGACGGCGCCTCGCTGAAACACGCATACCAACGTCTTCTTGCGATCGTAGGTTCCAGATCCCCGCTGTGTGGCGTAAGCCGCACGTGTGAGAAACGTGGGATCGATGCCCATGCTCACCAACGCGAGCCCTCCGGCCTTGACGAATACCCTACGGCTGACTGTCTCGTCGCGCATGTCTCAGTCTCACTGTCGTTGGAATTCCGGGCTGCCGAGCGCAAGGCTGAGGGCTACTGCCCGCGCGGTCACGGGTGAGGCCTCGGCGGCAGCCGCCTCGCGCATGACGCGAAGCGTATTCGGTGTCGCCATCCCGTGCAGGACGACGTGATTGACCCGTGATACCAGTTCCGCAGTATCTCTCGGGCGCGGAATGAGCGTCGAGATGGCGGCGCGCGTCTCCGGGGGTCTGCCACTCGACAGCACGCGAGTCCAATTCAACCGCTGCAGCATCGAACTGGAACTCACCCATGATTCCATGCTCTCGGGGTACCCAGTGGGTGGTCCCCACCAAAAGAGCGGTTGGCCCATGTCGGCAATGTGTCTCGCCATGTTCGTTTCGTGCCGGAGGTCGGCGCCGATCGCTCGAACGGCGCTTACGACGAATTCCAGCGGTGTCTTCACCTTCACGCCGCGGTTCTCTTCGGCCCAAAAGTCGGCAGACGTGAGGATGGCCTCGACGACAGAGCGGATGTTTCCATCGGACCGGGTCCACGCGTCACTCGCCGTCGCAATACATGTCTCGGGCGGTGTGTCAGCGACGAACTTGGCGCACAGCTTCGCGCTCAGATGACGTCTAGTTGATGGGTGTGACGCGAGCATGCGCAGCAAGTCGAAGCCCTCTTGCTTGCCGCCGTTGGGCGGGAATGCGCGGCCAAGCACCACCTTCGGTCCTTCATCGTGAGCCCAGGGGAGGAATACCATCGGGCCCCCTTGGTTCACCCGGGCGCTCCAACCAGTGAATATCCTGGCGACGTTGACGATGTCTTCTTGTGTGTATCCTCCGTCGACTCCCAACGTGTGTAGCTCCAACAGCTCGCGCGCATAGTTCTCGTTCAAGCCTGTAGGACGGCGAGCGTTTCGGACGGCGCGGATGGAATCGGCGCGGCGCTGCTCGGCTGGCGGTAGCATGCCGTTCATGTTCCGTGCGGGCTCTCGCGGTCTCGCCCCGGGCGCCACGGATTGAAAATTGTCCAGGTAGTACAACATTGCCGGACTCTGGGCCGTCAGGACGAGGAGGTCCTCGAAACGGCCCAAGGCGTTCGGTCGAATTGTCTCCTCGATGTAGGTGGGAAGCAGAACGCGCGCGAGGCCCTTCCCGAAGAACACGTTGAAATGATTCGCCCAGAAATCGGCCATCACTTCATACAGCTGTCGTTCCGATTGTGCGGCCCGAAACACCGCGACGTTTTGATACTGGAGTCTGAGCAACGCGTAGCGATTTCGTTGCTTTGGCTTCCCTTGCACTTGCGCGGCCGCGGGATCCGAGGCAGGTCGTTGAGCCTGCCGCTGTTCCCGGATGATCCGCAACAAGTCGCGGTCTGTTAAGGACAGAACCTGGAACTTGTTCAGACTCCGTTCGAGCTCGTCATCGGGGAGTCGTTCCGGATGCAGTTGTTGCTCGATGAACCGGTCGATACCGATGGCGAGCACGCGGTCGATGTCACCGGGACGGGGACCGTACGCGATGCGATTCAAGAGATGAACGACCCGGGCGCGTTCGACGCTGTCAGGAGGCGACTGTCCGTGTACGGCTCCCGCCCCTAAAGGCAAGATGAAGCACGCGGCGACGGTCAGCACCATGGCTTTGATTAGACGCATTGGCATTCCCGGCTTGCTCCGCATACGTGAGACGTGGCAGCGTCGCCAACGTGAGGACTGAAGTCGAGGGCGCGCGTCGGGCCGGGGTCGAGAGGACCGTCGTTGGGGCGGCGCGACGCGGCTCCCTCAAGTGAATTCGCCCAGGGGCGGGACGCAAGAGTTGCGGGAGAGCGACACTCTCGGTAACGCTTCACAAGTTCAGTGCCACCAGTGACATAGCAAACGGCGCCCTGCGACCGCTGATGCGAAGCCGCAGCGCCGCCGCCAAGCCGATACCTCCGTATGTCTCATCTTGGGTCCCGGAGATTTGACATCCTCCGGCCACCCAGACCATGTTTTCGGTCCCCGTTTCAGGAGGTTATGGCACGTGCGTGTCTATCAAGGAGATGCCATCCGGAATGTCGCGGTTGTCGGACACGGCGCGAGCGGCAAGACGTCACTGGTCGACGCTCTCGCGTTCGTGGCCGGCAGCAGTAAGCGACACGGATTGGTCGAAGACGGTACGGCTCTCACCGATTACACCCCCGACGAAATCGAACGACAATACTCCATCAGCCTAGCGCTGGCGCACGCGGAGTGGATGGACACCAAGATCAATCTGATCGACACGCCGGGGTATCTCGACTTCACGGGGGATGCGCTCGCGGGCATCTATGCCGCCGACGCGGCGTTGATTGTGGTCGGCGGAACGTCCGGGGTCGAGGTGGGAACGGAAAAGGTATGGGAATACGCGGAGGAGCGGGGCGTGCCACGGCTCTTTTTCGTGTCGATGCTCGACAAGGAGCACGCGAACTTCGAAAAGGTCTACGAAGATATCAAAGAGCATCTCACGCCAAAGGTCGTCCCAATCGAGATACCGGTTGGCGAGGGTCCGGATTTTCACGGCATCATCAACCTGTTCTCCAAGAAGTGTCATCTGTATAAGAAGGGCACGAAGACCGGCGAGTATACGGAAACGGACATTCCGTCAGAGTATCAGGAACGATTCGAGAAATACTCACAAGAATTGATCGAGACGATTGCGACCACGGACGACGCGCTCCTGGAACGATACCTCGGCGGTGAAGATCTGTCCCGCGAGGAAGCGATCGCTGCGATGCGCGCCGGGATGGAGAGGGGCGAACTGTTCCCGCTCCTTTGCGGGTCGGCGCATTTGACATACGGGCTCCGCGCCGTGCTGTCGAAGATCTGTGAGCTGGCCCCGGCCCCTGCTGCCAAGCCGCCGCTGGCGCTCAAAACGTGGCAGGCGCTGGAAGAGATCGAAGTTCCGCCGCGGGACGACGGACCGTACGTCGCGCAGGTGTTCAAGACCGTGTCCGAGCCTCATGTGGGAGACGTCTCATTCTTTCGCATCTACTCGGGGAAGGTGAGTAACGGTGGCGAGACGTACAACGCCCCTCGGGAGTCGGTAGAAAAACTCAACCACCTCTCCGTTGCACAAGGAAAAGAGCGGACCGAGGTGCCCGAGTTACACGCCGGCGACATCGGAGTGGTGGCGAAGCTCCGGGATACGCACACCAACGACACGTTGTCGACGCAGAGCACACCGATCGCACTTCCCAAGATTCCGTTTCCTGAGCCATTGATCGTGCTGGCGGTGGAGGTCGCGAAGCGGGGAGAAGAAGACAAGCTCTCGACCGGGCTCCAGAAGCTACACGACGAGGATCCGACGTTTCACTTCGAGTATGACAGCGAGAGAAGACAAACCCTGATCAGTGGTCGTGGTGAGCGCCACCTCGAAGTGGTTTTGAATCGGCTGCTCCGGAAGTTCGGTGTGCACGCGGAGCTCAAGAAGCCCAAAGTCGCGTATCGTGAGACCTTCAAGGGCAAGGCGGAAGGGCAGGGGAAGCACAAGAAGCAGACGGGAGGGCGGGGACAATTCGGCGATTGCTGGATTCGGATCTCACCGTTGCCCACGGGGAGTGGGTACGAGTTCGAGAATCACATCGTCGGGGGGGCGATCCCGAGCAAGTACATTCCCGCCGTGGACAAAGGGGTCAAGGAAGCGGCGGCGCGCGGAATCCTCGCAGGCAATCCCGTCGTCGATTTCAAGGTGGAATGCTACGACGGGAGTTACCATGACGTCGACAGCAGCGAGCAAGCGTTCAAGATGGCCGGCGTCGCGGCGTTCCGGAATGTCGCCTCAAAGGCCAAGCCGGTCATCCTCGAGCCCATCTACGAGGTTGAAGTCTGGACACCCGGGGAGAATCTCGGCGACGTCATGGGCGATCTCTCTGCCAGACGGGGCCAGATCCTGGGAACCGAGTCGGACGGACGTCTCACGAAGGTAAAGGCAATGGTTCCGGAAGCAGATATGTACCGCTACTCGACCCAGCTTCATTCGATGACACACGGACGCGGGACGTTCCGGTGGAAAGTCGCGGGGTACCAACAAGTGCCGCCGGACATAGCGGAGAAGATCAAAGAGGAGCACAAGAAAGAGGAATCGGAAGAGAAGTAGCAGAATCGGGAGTGCTACCTCGCAGCCCGCGTCTCCGTTTCAGGGGATGCGGGCTTTTCCCTTCCGGTCGTAGCGGCGAAAGCTGAAGGCGTAGGTGTGCTTGGCGTCTGCCTCGCGCCGCTCGTCCTGTTCCAGTTTCCATTCGGCAGTGTCGAATTCGGGGAAGACGGTATCCCCCTCGAACTCACCGTGGACAATCGTGAGATACATGCGGTCGGCGTACGGCAACGCCAGGCGGTAGATTTCCGAGCCACCAACGACAAAAACATGATCGGCCCCCCGAGTAACTTGCAGGGCCTCCTCGATACTGTGCACAACGGTGGCGTCGGCACGGTGGTACTGCGGATTACGGGTCACGATCACGTTCCACCGGTCGGGGAGCGCATGCCCGACTGTTTCAAAGGTCTTTCGACCCATGATGACAACGTGTCCCGACGTGAGCCGTTTGAAGAACTTGAGGTCGTCGGGCAAATGCCACGGCAGCTCGCCATCCAATCCGATCACATCGTTTTCTGCGACGGCCGCGACGAGCGCGATCACTAGACGGCGATGGGAGCGCGGATGGGCGGGTGAGGCTCGTAGTGCAACAGCGTGAAGTCTTCGAACCGAAAGCCGAAGATGGAGTCGATCTCGGGGTTCAAATGCATCGTCGGAAGCGGCTTCGGCTCGCGTGTGAGTTGGATCTGCGCTTGCTCGAGATGGTTCTGATACAGGTGAACGTCGCCCAGCGCGTGAATGAATTCGCCCGGTTTCAAACCCGTTGCCTGTGCCATCATCAAGGTGAGAAGGGCGTACGATGCGATGTTGAACGGCACGCCAAGGAAGAGGTCGGCGCTCCGCTGGTAGAGTTGGCACGACAGGCGTCCGTCCAGCACATAGAATTGCATGAGCGTGTGGCATGGGGGCAGTGCCATCTTGGGAACGTCGGCGGCGTTCCACGCGCTCACGATGAGCCGTCGCGAATCCGGATTGTCGCGTATTTCACGGACGACGTCGCTGATCTGATCGACCCGCCCGCCGTCGGGCGCCTCCCATGACCGCCATTGGTACCCATAGATCGGCCCCAACTCACCGTGTTCGTCCGCCCACTCGTTCCAGATCTTGACCCCATGTTCGGTGAGATAGCGGATATTCGTCTCGCCTCGGAGGAACCACAGTAGTTCGTGGATGATCGACTTGACATGGACCTTCTTAGTTGTCACCAGCGGGAAACCATCCGTCAAGTCGAACCGCATCTGATACCCGAACACACTGAGCGTGCCCGTTCCCGTTCGGTCGTCCTTTGATGTCCCGTGTTTCAGGACGTGGTCGAGTAAGTCGAGATACTGTCTCATGGTATTGACCGTCCCAGTAGGTCAGTCATATCGGCACCGCCGTGCCATCGAAGCGACACCCGGTGGAGTCATCCCGATGCGGATGGACAGCTGTGACATTGCTGCCACCACTCCGGTCCCGCTAAACGCCGAAAATAGGACCGCACGAAGGCGTTGATGGGAGCGAACGTCCGGGTGGCCACGACGGTACGCCGCACCTCGGGGCGCGTGATCTTGACCTTGTAGTCGGGTTCTACCAAGCCGCGGTGATGTTCAGCCCGTCGCAACGTCCGCACAGCCAGGTACAGCGGGGTCAAACAAAACAATCGAAACCGGTACTGGTGCCGTGGCAACGCGGTGCAATATTCGAGTGCGTCACACAGATGGCGTTTGGCCTTCGCGATCAGCAGGGACATGACGCGTTGCGTTTCGACCCGATGGGCATCGCTCTGCACGTCCTCGGGGCGGATACCGGCGATCTGGCAGAGCTGGTGTGGGACGAAGCTCCAACCTCGGCGGCGGTCGTCCGCGACGTCCTTGATGATGTTCGTCAGCTGTAAACCCAATCCGAAACTGGTCGCGAGTGACTGGAGCCGCGTGTACCGCTTGGGATCGAGCGAGGGGTAGTGCTGCCGAAACAGGTCAGTGAGCAGCTGCCCCACGGTGCCGGCAACATAGTAACAGTACCGGTCGAGGTCGTCGAGCGTGGCCAACGCGCTCAAGCCGTGATCCGATGCGCGGCGCGCCCGGCCGGCGAATTCGGCCATGCCGTCGCACATTTCCCGCACGCGGGGTGCAATCGCGTCACGATGGGGAGCCGGAAGCCGGCGAAACTCTCGGAGGACGACGTCGGCGTCGCGGGTCAGCCGTTCGTCGTCTGTCGTGCTCTGTGAAAAGGCCTGCTGCAGGGGTTGGACGCCAATCTGTTCATCCGCGACACATGACCGAAACCGCTTCAACAGCCGTACCTTGTCAACAGGGTCGAGGAGTGTGGTGTCCTCGATCGTGTCGGCGATGCGGCAGAGCAGGTAGGCGATGAGTACCGAGTACTCCAACCCGGTCGGGAGCAGGCCGATGCCGAGCGCGAACGTACGCGACACTTTGGGGAGAAGTGCCTCGCAGATCGCCTTGTCGGTGGCGTGGTTCGGGACGGAGGCGGGGCTCCCGGCGGACCAGGCCTGTTGCACGGAGTGTGAAGAACCGGTGATCATCAGCGTGTGCCCCGCGCGCGGAGCGAGTCCAACAGTCGCCGAACCGTCGCGATACCGCTGTGCCCCTCGGGCGCGAGGACCTCGTTCTCGCGGGCCGCTACCGAGGGATCGATGACACGCCGCTTTGCCGCCTCACCAACCACGATACTCGTGCCCTCACGCAACTGATCGGACCAGAACCGGAGGCGCACGATCGATTCGGTGTTGAGACTCGCGCCGCCGCCCCACCTTCTGGTCTCGGCGTTGAACCAGCCGGTTTCCAGGTATCCTTCGCGCTGGCTCGATTGACGGATGGGGAGACTCTCGGCCTGGACCAACGCTTCCAGTTCGCGGATGGCGTCTCCTGGTGGCACCGTGACCGTGTCCGTGAGCGCGCCGGTGAATGGTGCGTACCGCGGTCGAATGCCTCCGGCACCGCACGCCGTCGCCAACACAGCGGAACCAACCATCACGGTGATCAGGTATCTCACTCCTCGTGCTCGTGCTCCGGTGTTACCGGCGGGTCGGCGTGCTCCCCGGTTTCGGCCGCGCCGGCTGTGGAATCTGGAGCAACCGCGTCGTGTTCGTGTTCTTCAACCCCGGCGTGCGAGTGTCCCGTGGCGCGCTCCTCCATCGCTCCTTCCATCACGGTGGTTGGTATGCCGCCACCGTGCCGAAAGACGATCGTTCCACCAAGATGCGCTGTCCAGATGAGAAAGAGGACCGCCACGGCGCCGATCGTGAGATACGCGGGCCGTTCCTTTGCGGTCATCCGACGATGACGCGCGATCCGCCACAGTGCCAAGCAGACAAAGAGCACCGTGGTGGTGATGGCCAATGTCTCGTGCCGTTCGATGACCAGGTGCACGCTCCCGCCGTGCTCGATCGTGCCTTCGGCTCTCAGTCCTGATATGAGCGCGAGCACGATCCCCGCCGCACCTGCAACGAGCGTCCAGTACGCGGCATGGTTCAAGGATTCTCGCTTGGTGGCGCCACCGACCATATCGAAGATGATGGACGCCATGAGCAGCACGACCGGGAGATCGTTCAGCGCTGCATGCATCTCGGCAAATGTGTTCCAGAACATCGCTCAGAGCCCCAGGTCGGCCACCGTCGGCGGCTTGCTCGAGTAGTCGTAGAATCCCTTTCCCGACTTCTTGCCGTGCATCCCCGTGAGCACCATGCGTTTGAGAAGCGGGGGTGGCGCGTACCGAGGCTCGCGATACTCGTCGAACATGATTTCCGCGATTTTATACGTCGTATCCAAGCCGACGAAATCGAGGAGGGTGAACGGCCCCATCGGGTGTCCCGTACCCAGCACCATACCTTTGTCGATATCCGGGACCGATCCAACCCCCTGTTCGAGCGCCCGGATGGCGTCCAGGAGGTACGGAACGAGCAGCAGATTGACGATGAACCCGGAGCTGTCTTTTGCGGCGATGGGCTGCTTGCCGAGCGCTTCGGCAAAGGCCATGGCCTTTGCGAATGTCTCCTTGCTGGTCGTGACGGTACGGACGACCTCGACCAGCTTCATGAGTGGGACCGGGTTGAAGAAATGCAGTCCGACAAACTGATGTGCGCGGGTTGTTGCTGCAGCCATGGCCGCGATGGTGAGACTCGACGTGTTCGACGCGAACAAGGTGGCCGGCCCGCACAACCCGTCCAACTCTTTCCAGAGTGCGTTCTTGATATCGAGGTCCTCGGTGACGGCCTCGATGACGATGTCGCACTTCTTTAGTCCGGCCAGGTCGGTCGTGAACGACAATCGCTGAAGCGTGGCCTCGCGGTCGTCCGCCGTCAGCTTGCCTTTTTCGACGAACTTGTCGAGCGAGCCGGCGATGGCGCCCCTCCCGGCCTCGTTCAGCTCGGAACTAATTTCTCGCACGATCGTCGGGAATCCCGCTTGCGCTGCCACCTGCGCAATGCCCCTTCCCATGAGACCGCATCCCAATACTCCGACGCTCTTTATGTCACTCATAGCGTTACGCTCTCTCCGATTGGAGTCGATGGTTCACACATCAAGGCTCTTGCGAATTTCGTCGGCAATCCGGCCCAACGGGTGCTGCGGCGACTTCGCCTGTAGACGTCGCTGGCGGATTTCGCCGTGCTCCAGACGGTCGAGCACTTGTTCGAGGGCGACCTTTACCCGTTCGATTTTCTGGCGCCGGCTCCGTGCCGCAAATATCGCCATTGGAATGGCGGCAGCAACCGGTATCAATGCCACCGGAGCAATCACCCCTGCGACCATGGCGATCGCGCTGACGGTGCCACCTGCCCCGCCCAAAAACGCCGCCCCGCCGATATACTCGTTCCGAGTATTGCCGAAATCCGCCACCAGCTGCACGTGGCACCGCTGCTCGTCCAGTTGCGTCACCCGGGACACCACTTCCCGCCCTCGGGCCAGCAGGTAGCTACGCCCACCCAACCCCAAAGAGCGTTTGAGCGAGGCGAACGCCCCCTCCTTGGGTTCCCAAGACGTTCGGTCGGGAAACCGGCGTTTGACTTGGAGCAACTCGCCTTCCAAAAACCACGCTCGCAGCTCGGCCTCGAGCGTGGCGGCGACGCCGGCGATCGATCGTTCGGCCGCCACCCGCCGGGGACCCGTGAGCCACTCCAACACACCGCGTTCCGGGAAACGCGCGACCCCCACGCGTTCTTCGAGCAGCGCCTGACGGAGGTACACTGAGGGAATGCCGACGTCGCCTCCCAGTTCCATCAGCTCGGATTCAGTCAGGCCTTCGCCGAACTCGCGATCCTTGGCTTGAAGCTCCGCCGCGCGCTGAATGACCCGTTCCAGCGTCGCGCCGTCGATTCGCGAATCCCGTGGAACCAGATCAGTCATGCCTACCGATGCTGTCCGACCTTTTCGGGGGCGTCGGCCATTGGGACCGGTGAACCCGTCGCGTCCGGAAGCTGCTTGTCACTCGAACCCGACAGCGTTTTGGCGAGATCGGTGAACGGCTTGATGATGTCGATGGGCAGCGGCAACAGCACCGTGGACGACTGTTCGCTCGAGATCTCGACCATCGTCTGGAGAAAACGCAGCGTCAACGCCGCCGGTTGACGGCCGATGATTTCCGCCGCTTCCGAGAGACGGCCGGCGGCTTGGAACTCACCTTCGGCGGCGATCACCTTGGCGCGACGTTCGCGTTCGGATTCCGCCTGCCGCGCCATGGCGCGTTTCATCTCAACGGGGAGATCGACGTCCTTCACCTCGACCGCCGACACCTCGATACCCCACGGCTCGGTGCGCTCGTCGACAATCTCCTTCAAGATCCCGTTGATCTTGTCTCGGTCCGCCAGCAACTCGTCCAGCTCGACCTCGCCCAACACGCTTCGAAGCGTCGTCTGTGCGAGTTGGCTCGTCGCGAACAGATAGTCCTCGATCTCGATCACGGCCAGCTCAGGTGTTTTCACCCGCATATACAGAACGGCGTTGACCTTAATCGATACGTTGTCTCTCGTTATGACGTCTTGAGGCGGAATGTCCATCGCGATGATGCGGAGTGACGTCCGCTGCATCCGGGCGACGCCGGCGGGAATGAAAACCAACCCCGGTCCCTTGGTGGCCCAGTATTTTCCCAACAGAAAGGTGACGCCTCGCTCGTATTGTTTGAGAATCCGTAAACTTGCGAACGTATACGCAACGCTGCCCGCCAATAATGCGAGTAGTATCTCCATCAGAACGCCTCGACAATCACCGCCGCGCCCTGTCCACCGCCGATGCAAGCCGAGCCGAGACCGTAGCGCTTGTTGATGCGGCGCAGCGCGTGCAAGAGATGAATCGTGATGCGACTCCCGCTCGCCGCGAGCGGATGCCCAATCGCGATCGCGCCGCCATGGACGTTGGTGCGTTCCCGGTCCAGCCCGAGTTCTTTCTCCACGGCGACGTACTGGGGGGCAAACGCCTCGTTCACTTCCACCAGATCGATGTCGTCGAGGGAGAGACTCGCCTTGTCGAGCGCCTTGCGTGCAGCCGGCGCCGGCCCGATACCCATGTACTTGGGTTCAACACCTGCCACCGCCCACGAAACCACCCTGCCAAGCGGCTCCAGTTTGTGTTCGGATGCAAACGCCTCGCTTGCGACAACCGTCGCCGCTGCACCATCGCAGATTCCCGAGGCGTTACCCGCGGTGACGAGACCGTCTTTCTTGAAGTATGGTCTCAGCGAGGTGAGGCCTTCGAGCGTGGTGTCGGCACGTATGTGCTCGTCCGCGCGCCAATCGACGAGCGCGTTTGCTTTGCGGTCCTTGATTTGGACTGGGACGACTTCATGCTCGAACACGCAATCGTCCCACGCCTTCGCCGCTCGCTGCTGGCTCGTCAACGCGTATCGGTCTACGTCGTCCCGCGTAAGTTCGTATTTTTCGGCCAAGTTTTCCGCCGTTTCCGCCATCGAGAAACCACACTGTGGATCGGTGAGCGCTTCCCACAGCGAGTCCTCGAGTTGGGCTGCCGGGCCCAGCCTGATCCCCCACCTGGCACCGCGCACCACGTGGGGCGCCTGACTCATCGATTCGGCGCCGCCGGCGAGCACCACTTGAGATTCTTCGAGCAAGATCTGTTGACTTGCTTGAATGATGGACTCGAACCCCGAACCACAGAGGCGGTTGACGGTGACGGCGGGCGTCTCAATCGGCAAGCCGGCTTGAAGTCCGATGTGCCGGGCAAGGTAGATCGCATCGGCGGAGGTCTGTTGTGCGTTTCCGAATACGACGTGGTCGACGTGTTCGCCATCGACGCCCGACCGTTCGAGCGCGCCGCGCGCGGCAATCGTGCCGAGCTCTGTGGCGGAAAGGTGTTTCAACGTGCCACCGAATTTGCCGAAACCGGTGCGGACGCCGGACAGGAACACGACGTCCATATGCTTACCCTGCGTCTTCATGGGATCATTCTCCGACGTTCACATTGCGTGACAATGTCTTCGTGAGTGGAATATGCCTGCCTGGATACAGCCGTTCAAGCGAAATGTCGACGCGGTTGTAACCGGACGGACCGTTAGTTGACGCGGCTGACCGTTTGCGCAATCCATGCTCCCACCTCGGCGGTGCTCGATTGTCCGCCGACGTCGGGGGTGGTCACCCCGTCGGTGAGTGCCGCGGTGACGGCGCAATCGAGCATTTGGGCGGCTCCCTGCACACCGAGGGCGGACAACATCAAGCCCCCGCTCAGAATCGTCGCCATCGGGTTCGCGATCCCGCGGCCAGCCAGGGGTGGCGCGGAACCGTGGACGGGCTCGAACAGTCCCCCTCTGCCATCGCCGGTATTCGCGCTGGGCGCCATTCCCAGTCCGCCAACCAGCTCGGCGCCCAAGTCTGAAAGGATGTCACCGAACAGGTTGGTGGTGACGATGACTTGGAACCGTGCCGGATCTCTCACCATTTCCATCGCAGCCGCATCGATGTATCGATGTTCGGATTCGATCTCGGGATGTTGACTCGCGATTTCCCGAAATAAGCGGAGCCATAATTCGTGAGCGGGAATGGCGTTCGATTTGTCGCACAGGGTCACACGGGTCTTTCCGTTCCCCTCCGCCCACGCAAACGCGGCTTCGAGCGTGCGCCTGACCTTGCGCGCGGTGTGCACCTCTTCAGCGATTTGTTCTTCGTCGGGTGTGCCTACGTGCGCGGCACGTCCACGCCCGAGATACATGCCCTCGGTGTTCTCTCGAAATATCACGAAATCGATCCCGCGATCACCGCGGGACGCGAGCGGGCAGAGACGCGGGTGATACAGCCGGCACGGGCGAAAGTTGACGTAGAGATCCAGGCCGAACCGCAGCCCGAGTAAGATGTCGCGGATGTGTTCGTTCTTCGGGACCCGCGGGTCGCCTAGCGCGCCGAGAAAAATCGCGTCGAAGTGATCGCGGAGATGGGCGAACGTCTCATCGGACATGCTCTCTCCAGTGGAGAGGTAATGATCCGCTCCCAGGGGGACGCGCTCCCAAGTGACGTTGGCGTCGTGGACGGACGCGACCTGTTCGAGTGCGGGGATCGCTGCGTCGACTACCTCTGGTCCAATACCGTCACCGGGGATGACCGCGATGGAAAACGCCCGCCGCACCTCAGCCGTCCGAGGCCGTGGTGCCGCACGCTGGGCAAAACCGCCATTCGTTTTCGAGTTCGTCGCCACATTGGTCGCACTTCCGGGGTACGACGCGTCCGCCGCAGAACGGGCAGAAGATCACCTTGCGGCCCGTGGGAAGTGTTTGATCACAAAATGGACACACGTCGGCATCCTCCTCGAGCGAAGTTGCTGGGGCGAATGGTGCAGCCGAATCCGCAGCGACAAACCTGGGCGCCTGCGGCGGCTGGCTGTGGTGGACCGCGTCGGTCCCCGTCCTGTGCTGATCGACGGCGTTCTGAAGAGCATCGGCCGACTCGTCGTCTCCAGGCGGTTCGGCCGTTGGTGATGGATCCGTGGGCGGCGCGTATGGATCGTGCGCTCGATCGTGTGACTCGGCCGGAGCGGGCGGCGCGTAGGCGATTGCGCCTTCCACCGTGGATCGCACGGCGTCTTGATCGAACAAGACGCGAGCGGCGGCGTAATCCCGAAACGTCCCGGGGTTCGGGTTGATCGACTTCACCTCTTTGATCAGCGCGTTCCGAACTTCGATGGGCTCGACGGAGGCGTACCCTCCTTCGCCCGCCAGGAGTTGGAGAATCGCCATCTCGTAGTCCTGATTCGTATCGAACTGGAGCACCTTTTTGTACGTACGGTACGGAAGAATCGACTGATAGAGTTCGGATACTTGGATCGGGCCGGTCAGCCGTTCCGGGTCTTCCGCTGCGAGAACCTGCACGAGGTGGTGAAACAGGCGTTCGACGCTGCTCATCAGTTCCCTCTCACCGCCACGCCTCTGCCCACCGGTCGTACTGGACCGGCGTGACTCCGGCGGTCTCGAGGAGATCAGTCCCGCTCGGGTTCCGATACGGGCGTCGATAGAAGACGTGTGATACTCCCGAGTTGATCATGAGCTTGCTACAAAGTACACAGGGACTGTCCGTGACGAATACTACTTTGTTCGGCATCGCTCCGGGCGCCTTGACGAGCGCGTTCACCTCGGAATGGATACATCCGCACGCACCAGGCACGGACGAGTCGCACCGGTTGGGCAACCCCTTGGCATTACCGTTGTACCCGATGGCCACCACGTTGCCGAGCGCGGCGTCGGTCACGACCGTTCCGACTTGGAGCCGAAGGCAGGTCGAACGCTTTGCCAGCTCCTCCGCCATCCGCATGTAGACCTCGAAGAGCGGGATACGATCGAGCTGTGGACTCGCGTCATCCGGGAGCGTGTTGAGCGGGTGCGTGTTTGCTTCGACGCCGTCTTTGAACACCGTCATCGCCGTTTGGACCACCGGGTTTCCAACTCGTCGAACGCCGCATCCGGATCGTATTCAGGGAATCGCCGCGGCCTCGCGGCAAGCCACGCGTCGAACCCCGACGGCACGGCGCCGTCAGACGTAACGCCGTCGGTCGCGGCTTGAATCGCGAGGTCGTTCACATATTCGTTCTTTGGGTGGCCGGCATGGCCGCGAACCCAAATCCATTCGATCTCAAACGGATCACACACGCGGTCCAAGGTCTTCCACAGGTCCAGGTTCTCGATCTTCCCGCCCTTTCTGCGCCAGCCGCGCGCCCGCCAATTGGGCAGCCATTCGGTGATTCCCTTGATGAGGTACTGTGAGTCCGAAACGTACGCCACGCGAGCGCGCGGGAGTTTCTGCTCGAGTAAGGCAAACGTCGCGATAGCGCCGGCGAGAGCCATCTTGTTGTTGGTTGTGTCAGGAGACGAGAGGAACACGTCCTCCCGTTCCAGGGAGTCTTCCGAGCGAAACTCCAGGAGTGATCCCGCGCCTCCCGGGTTGGCGCCGTCCCGTCCGTTTCCGAGACAGCTCTCATCCGCGTGAATCAGGACAAACGACGAATCCGCTTTGAACATGGACCTCGATGACGTTGGTGCTGCCGCCGGTTCGGATCGCCGGAATCGTTTCGTGGAGTCGCGGTCCCGCCGTTGAACGCGCGATCGTCATACCTCACCGGTCGGAGGTATGAATCTGGGAAGCGTTGCGGATTCGTCGTGCGAGTCGTGGCCGCTACCGCCCGGCCAGCTGGCTGGCCAGGTAGAGCGCCCGGAGGCCGATCAAGGCCCTTTGCTCGTGCGCGGCATCGTCGAATGCCCCGCTCCCTCGCTGCAAAGTACACAAAGTCGGTGCCGTTTGCAGCACAGCCGTCTGAGCGGCTGGGGTGGGTACCGCCAGGAGCACGTCCAACGCGTGAAACAAATCGACGCCAACCCAGTTCCCCTCTGAGTCTTGGCAATCGGTGGCGCGGGCGGTGAGACGCTGCATGTGAGGGCGGTATTCGAACGGCGCCGCCGCGAAGGCGCCGAGGGCGAAACAAACCAGGTCCGGCGACCATATGCCGTGTGCGTTCTCCAGCGCGTCGGACAGAAGTACCAAACTCTCGAGATGCGTTTGCACGCCGGGTCGCCGATCTTCGCCGGCCAACAGGACGATCCGCAAAGCAAAACAGCTTGCGGCGAACCTCGCTGCCTCCTCGCCGGTAATCATGACGCCCGAGGGAAACGCGACCGCCGCCGCCGTTTCATCGCGAGTGGCGGGCGAGAAAAACCCGCTCACGTAGTGGCAGCACATCTTGATCTCATGACGCTGCTCGGTGCAGCCCTCGGCAAAGTGACCGGCGCCGTTTTGCGTGGAGAGCACGTAACCAAGGGTTCTCACGACCGCGGCATGATCTCTGGGACACCCGAGTTCGAGCAATTCCCACGTGGTCCACGCGGTCTGAATCAACGATCCGTTGACACTCCCATCCATCCGCGTCGCGCGGCGGCGCTCTCGGATCAGATGCTCGGCAAGCTCGTTGTCTCCCCGACGAACACGCCGTAACAAGGCGCGCGCCTGGACTCCGGCTCGAGTCTCCCGCTCCGCAAAGAAACTCGCGGCTCGTTCGACTGCTTCGTCTAGATCGAGTGCTTGCTGAATGGACATGTGATCACTACTCCGGTCATACACGTGGTCGTGATGTGCTGTGCCCGGTCCGGGTTCTTCGAGGACACCCGGCTGCCCTCGGGAGATCGATTCCTCGTGTTGCAAGCTTCAGACACTAAAGATGGGATTCGGTCAGGCCCCTGGCTAGGGGTCGGCAGAGGTCACGAATTATTTGTGACTTCGAGCCTTGCCGCCTCGGACGCCCTGCCGCATCAATGGTGCCTATGTATGGAATAATATACTCAGGCGTACCGCATCGCGGTTCTGTCGGGCGTTTTGTACGCTGGATCACCGTCACGACACTGGTGATGTACGGGATGCTGGCACCGCAATCATCGAGTGCGCAAGGTGTTGCAGAGGTGCAGCTCGCGCCCGTCACCATTACGCTCGGGATCGGTGAGCGGAGGGAATTGCTCGCCTCCGCGTACGATGCCCGAGGCGACAACATCACCACGGCCCAGTTTTCGTGGACGACCAGCAATCCGGAAGTCGTGTGGATCGAGGAAGACGCCGGCATTCCCGGTATCGCCGTCCTCATCGGCGCCGCTCCCGGACTCGCAACCGTCCAGGCGCGGATCGGCAATTATCATGCGTCAGCGGCGGTCCAGGTGACACAATCGCCCGGAGGGAGGCAGGAAGGACGATCCGGACCTGCCACCGTGCTCCAGATAGAACCGGGTTCTGTCTTTTTGCTCCCCTCGGAAGGCATACAGCTCTCTCCGGTCTTCTTGAAGGACGACGGCTCACCCGCGGCGCGGACACCGGTAATGTGGAAGTCCCTGCGGTCGGACGTCGCAACCGTCACTGCCGAAGGCGCCGTGGTCGGAGTGTCGCCAGGGCAGGGTGTCATCGAAGCCTCCACGCCTCAGGGACTGCTTGCGCGCGTGACGGTTCAAGTCGCGCAGACGGAGTTCGCTTTCGGCGATCCGGTGTTGACCTTGTCACCGGGCCAACGGGACACGATTCGCACGACAGTGCCCGAGCAAAACGACCGGTTGTTGTCGCCGCGACGTCTCGTGTGGCGTTCAACGAACAGTGCCGTCGTTCAGGTTTCGCCGATTGGCCTCGTCACCGGAATCCGCGCGGGCAGCGCGCAGATCGTGGTGTCGGGATTTGGGCAAGAGAGTCGGTTGCCTGTCGTGGTGCATCGGCCCGTCGAAATCCTCGAGGTGGCCCCCAAGGCCTCGGCTGGAACGATCGGCGTCCCATTGGGAGGCTCGCGCACCTTTACGGTACGAGCGTTGGCTGATGACGATACACCGGTAGCGGAAGCACCACTGATCTGGAGCATCTCCGACACGACCGTGGCATCGCTCGACATAGAAACGGGACGGGTCACCGGGAAAGCAATGGGACGCGCGGACCTCACGGTCAAAGCGCCCGGAGAAGGCCTGCAGGTTACGTGGGGTCTGGACGTCGTGTCCGGCGGGCTCGCGCTGGACGCGCCTGCGATCGCGATCGGATTGTCCGACGAAACAACGCTGACCGCCTCGTTCTTGGATGATACGGGCGCTCCCGTCAGCGACGCTGCTGGGCTCGAATGGATTTCGATGGACAACAGCGTCGTTCAAGTCGACGACGATGGTCGAGTCAGTCCCGTGTCGTTGGGTTACGCGTCGGTCATCGCGGCAACACCGTGGGGAGCGGCGGACACGGCGATGGTATACGTCCTCGGAGACATCTTGGTAACGTCGACGCGCGTTGGTACCGCGGACTTGTTCACGTTCGATCGGAGCAAACCGGGGATCTTTCACCGTATTACCGACTTGCCGGGAAGCGAGCTGAGTGGCGTCTTTTCACCGGACGGAACAAAGATCGCATTCATCTCGGATGCTGGCTCGAGCCTGGACATCTATGTCGCCGACGCCAACGGTGCGAACGCCGCTCCGGTTGCGTCCACGCCGGCGCAGGAAGGGTCGCCCGCCTGGACACCGGATGGAACGCGCCTCGTTTACGAATCGGATGAAGGTGGCACCATCCAAATCTGGATCATGGATCTCGACGGGACGAACAAACGACAACTGACCGCGGGCAACGCCCCGAACATCCAGCCGACGGTCTCGCCGGACGGAACGACGATTGCCTTCACGTCGACTCGCTCCGGTAACTACGACATCTACCTCATGAACCTCGACGGCAGCGATCAGCGCTACTTTACCAACTCCACTGCCAACGAGACCCAACCCGAATGGGCCGGCAACGAGGCGATCGTATACATTGCCGAGGCGCGTTCGAAGAAGAACACCACGAGAGTGGTGACACGGATGGAGCTGGGGCGTCAAACGAGCGTGCTGACCCCGGAAGCGTTGGCGGTGTCCGACTTCGCGATCTCGCCAGCCGGCGACATGCTCGCCGTGGTGGTAAGTGCGGAGGGGTCTCGAGGCCGGGTGGAGCGACGCCTGTACTTGATTCCCGTGACCGCGGCGGGCATGCCGATCGAAGTCCCGCGGGCCACCGACACCGACCAGCTCGTCACGCCGTCGTTCCGTCGCTAACGAACACGGGGCGGTCTACGCACCGCTTCGTACTGCAGCCTCTTCTGCGTTCCGCAGGCACAACCGATCGCCGGAACTCGAGCGCGTTTCTCGCTACAGCGCCGGTCCCTGTTTTCACTAATTACGCTCCGGATATTCCCGGAGCACCCGTTCCCGTGCAGATTACGTCGTTCCCAACCGGAAAGAGGATATGAAGGCTCTCGTCATGCGCGGTCACGGCGATCTATCGCAACTCGCCGTTGGAGGAACCAATCGTCCGGACCTGGTCAATCCGAACGACGTGCTCGTCAAGTTGAAAGCCGCCGCGCTGAATCACTTGGATCTGTGGACGCTCGACGGACTCCCTGGTCTGTCACTCGAGTTTCCTCATGTGTTGGGCGGAGACGGGGCGGGCATGATTGCCGAGGTCGGTCCCGCGGTCACCCGGGTGCAACGCGGTGACAAGGTGCTGTTGAACCCGGGGATTTCCTGCTATCGGTGCGATTGGTGCTTGGCCGGCGAGCATTCCCTTTGTGAGACGTATCGTCTTCTGGGTGAGCACCTCCCCGGAACGTTGGCCGAGTTCGTGGTGGTGCCGGAGCAAAACGTCGTCACGCTCCCGACACCCGAGCCGCCTCACAGCGAACTGAGTTGGGCGGAGGCGGCCGCGTTTTCGCTTTCCACCCTCACGGCGTGGCGCATGCTGGTCACGAGAGCGCAGGTCCGGCCGGGAGAGCGCGTCTTGCTCTGGGGCGTTGGGGGCGGCGTGGGCAGCAGCGCGCTCAAGATTGCCAAACTGGCCGGCGCCTTCGTGATTGCGACGTCATCCAGCGACCGAAAACTCCGTGTCGCACAATCAATGGGTGCGGATGCAACGATCAATCACCGGGACGCCGACGTCGTAAAAGAGGTCCGGAAGCTGACTGGCAGCGTTCGTGGTGTCGATGTGGTCGTGGAAAACGTTGGGGAAGCGACCTGGCAGAACTCGCTTCGGGTACTCGCGCCCCGTGGCCGCATAGTCACGTGTGGCGGCACCACCGGCCCCAACGTCGTTACCGACGTACGGAAGCTGTATTGGTACCAGTGGTCGATCCTGGGGTCGACCATGGGTAACGCAGCTGAATACCTCGAAATCGTACGGCTACTCGGTCAGGGACACCTGCGTCCCGTCGTCGACTCCGTGCATCCGTTGGATGACGCGGTCGAGGCGTTTCGCCGTCTCCGGTCGGGCGAGCAGATGGGTAAAGTGGTTGTCGAGATCTGAGCCGGTCAGGCGCTTCTGCGAAGCGCCATTGTCGAGTGCAGATTGCAGATTGGTGATTTCAGATTGATCTATCGTTCTGCTTGCCGCCCTGCCGCCCGTCCGCCATTTCGCAAGTAGATCCGCAGCTACGATTGTCGCTCGAGCGACAAAAGGCGCCACGTGGTACCAGATGAGAAAAGCCCCGGCGCGAACACCGGGGCATCTATCTGTAAAAGGCCGAGTCGGGTGGTGTGATGATCCCCTACTCCCGCCTGAGGTAGTACGTCGCGCCGTTGGTGCGGAGCACTAGCCGTCCGCTGGGAGCGACGATCGTGCCGATCCGTTCACCGGCGCTGTCAAAGAGCGGTAACGATCGGGTGGAACGAGCCAGAGATCTCGGGGTCGCTGCCCGACTGCGGGTGACACCGTTACGCTTCCTCCGCAAGAACGGCATTCGCATGTCCCGAATCGGTGTGTCCGGCGAAATCTTCATGCCATCATCTTCCCTGATTCGATCGTGATCTCGTTGTCGGGTTCGTAGGATTAGACGCGCCGACGAGGCAAAGGGTTGCACCGGTCCTCCGATGTCCTCGGCTCGTCCGTGACGCACGGTCGGCTTTTGGGGCTGCTTGGGAGAATGCTGTCGAGCGCGTAGAATCGCTTGGGGCGCCGGCTTTTCGGGTATATTCCCGTTGGAGTCCGCTGACCATATTCGAACCCTGGCGCGACGTTCCGGTCCATACGGGCATCCTACGACAGGTCACCCACGTCCACGTGCAGCTTTCGGTGCTCTGCCGGCGAGACTCATTGACGGGATCTTTTATGGCCATTTCCAGACGTCTCATCGGATCCGCCGTCGCGATCGTGATCGTGATCGTCCTCGCGTTGGGTGCGTATTGGCGCATCACGACGGCGGCGACGAGTGACGCCCCCGCGGACGGCGCCGATGACGATGCACGTCCCGACGTGGCCGCGGCGGGAGCGTTCGCAACCAACCTGGCCATTCCCGTTGGCGGGGCGACGGCGAGGCGCGACACGTTGGTGATATCGGTGTCGGCGGCCGCAGAAGCCGCGGCCGAAAAGAAGGCGGTGCTCCTTGCCAGAGTACAGGGCCGCGTGACGCGCGTGTATGTGGGTGAAAACCAGCCCGTGCGAAGCGGCGCGCTTCTTCTCTCCATTGACAGTACGGAACACGCGTTGGCGGTGGACCGCGCGCGCGCGGCGCTCACGCGTGCCGAGGCGTCATTTCAGGAACTCACGCTGTTCGACGACCAGATCGCCGATCCGGAAATCCGCATGGAACGAGACCGCATCGCGCGCGCGAAGAGCGGTCTGGACGAAGCGCGAGTCGAGTTGCGACAACGGCAACTCGAACTCGATCGCACTCGGGTACACGCGCCGTTCCGAGGCCGGGTCGCAAGTATTCGCGTCGTGCAGGGTCAACTCGTGAGCGCCGGAGATGAGCTGCTGACCGTCGTCGACATGAACCCCATCAAGGTGGAAGTACAAGTACTCGAGAGTGAGGTCGGTTATCTCACTCCCGGTCGGAGCGCCACCGTTTCGTTTGCCGCGTTTCCCACCGAGCAATTTGCGGGAACCATTGCGACCATCAATCCCGTCGTCGAGCAAGACACGCGCACCGCTCGGGTGACGGTGCGCGTTTCCAATCCGGACGGCCGGATTCTTCCAGGAATGTATGCCCGGGTGTCGATGGAGGCGCGGGAGTTCCCCAATCGGTTGCTCGTGCCGCGAAGCGCAATTCTCGAACGCGATCGGCGGACGATGTTGTTCGTATTCACCGGCGAAGGTCAAACGGGATTAGCCAAATGGCGGTACGTGACGACCGGTCTCATGAACGACTCGTTGGTGGAGCTCGTAGACGATCCGGAGGTGGATGAGGTCGAGGACGGGGAAATCGTACTGACCGACGGTCACTATACGCTGATTCACGATGCCACCGTGCGGTTGGTCAACGACGTTCGGTCGGCGGGTGGGAGGCCGCGGTGAGACAAGCGATCGGCGTGGTGCTCGGGATCTGCGCCGTGGTGGTGCGTGGTGAGGCGCAGGTGCCCGCACGTCTATCGCTCGACGAGGCTTTGGAACTCGCCCGTGAACGAAACCCCGCGTACCGGCGAGCGTTGGCCCAGGCGGATGCCACCGGCGCCGACATCGCAGCCGGGGTCGGCGCGTTTTTGCCGAACTTGACGGGCAATCTGAACTTCAGTGGGAGTTCGAACACGGTCGTCACGGGGACGGACGATTTCGGTAAACCCATCGAGTTGACAGACCCGCTCACGTTCCGAAACAGCGCCGCATCGCAGGGTCTCTCGACCAACATCACCTTGTTCGATGGGTTGCAGAACCTACACA
>JBFIZG010000011.1:0-24611 GCA_041604955.1 Gemmatimonadales bacterium
TGCCCCATCTATTCATTCATCACGGCCGCGAGATCTGCCGGGCCAGATCACCGCGTTGCGAGATGTGTCCAATTAGCGAATTATGTCCGTCATCGACCGTGTGACTCCATGAAGATCGACTTTGCGGTGGTTTGTGACTACGCACTCATCGATCGGTTTGGCAAGCTTTCGGTGCTCGGCGTATTCCAGAATGTTTGGGTTGCCTCGTTTCCGGCCGTTCATCCGCGCGTCCATCTCGTCATCCGGCTCAAGGGCACGCGTACGGAGGTCGGCGAGCACGACATCAAAATCAACTTCACCGACTCGCGCGGTAAACAGTTGATCGCCGGTGACGGCAAGGTGAACTTCTCGGAGCCGCCAGCTGGTGTGCTCGAGATCGAGGCCGGCGCCGTCTTGGCCTTCGACATTCCGTTGCCGGAACCCGGCCGATACCAGTTCGAGATTACCATCGACGGGACGATTCAGACCACGGTTCCCGTGGTCGCGGCCCAAGCCCAGGCGCCGCCCGCCGAGGGCGCCGGATCCGACTGAGCATTTGACGAACCCGAGCTTCGAACAACCCGTCTCGCTCAACCCGGACAACGCTGACACCGTCTCGCGTTCAGACCGCCTTCGTGTCTGGGGGGCAGTCATCGTTGCCGCCGCGCTCGTCGCACTCGCGTACGATCTCGCGGGATATCCACTGCTCGATCCGGATGAGGGCCGAAACGCGGAGGTCGCGCGGGAGATGGCGGCAGCCGGCGACTTCGCGCTCCCCACGCTCAACGAACTCCCCTACGTAGACAAGCCCGCATTGTACTTCACGGCGACGGCCGGGGTCATCAAGCTGTTGGGCCCCACGGTGTTCGCGGCGCGGTTGCCATCCCTCCTGTTCACGCTCGCCACGCTCGCCGTCGTCGCCTGGTTCGGCTACCGCCTATTCGGGCGGGACGGGGCGTTCATCGCCACCATCGCCACGGCCGCGACGCCGTTCACACTTGCGTACGCGAGAACCGTCATCTTCGACAGCGCGCTCACGTTTTTCGTCATCGTTGCGCTGGTGGCGTTCTACAACGCCATCGAGCTTGCACGGAGCCGACCCGACGGAGCAGCTTGGTGGACGGCGGTCGCGTGGATCGCGATGGCGTTCGGTGTTTTGACGAAGGGACCGGTCGCGCTCGCCATACCGCTCCTCATCGCGGTGCCGTTCGCCATATGGCAGCGGGCGTTCCGCACCTTGATCGACGGGCTGGCGATACTCGTTTTCGTGACGATCGTCACGCCGTGGGTCGTGATGATGCAACGTCAGGTGCCAGACTATCTCCAGTACGTGGTGTGGACTGAAACCGTAGGCCGCCTCTTCACCGATGAACTCAACCGAGACGGCCCGATCTGGTACTTTCTCTTGATACTGCCCGCGGCCGCGTTTCCGTGGACGATCGCCGCGGCGACGGACCTGCGACGGGTCTGGAAGACCCGAAACGCCCACGGACTGATCGATCGCCGCGTTGGGTTCTTGCTTCTCTGGGTCGTCGTTCCGCTGCTGTTTTTTTCGTTAGCGCACTCGAAGCGACCCCAGTACATCCTGCCCCTCGTGCCTGCCGTCGGGCTGATGGTCGCGGCTAGCTGGACCGCGTTCCCCAGGCGGCCCACCGGCGCAAGGGCCGGCGCCGCCGCGCTGATGCTGTTCGCGGTGTTTCTCCTTGCGGGACAGCGATTCATTCCAGCCCTCGTGAACGCGAAGCCGGATATCGCGAACGCCATTCCTCGAACCGCAACGCTGCTTGGGATTGCGTGCGCTGCGAGCGCCATCGTCAGTTGGCTGTTTCGAAGGGAACGTCGTGTTCTGCTGGCCACCTTCTCGTTCCCCGTATTGCTCATTCCGTTCGTGAGCCAATCACTCATGGACAGCATCGGGCGTGAGCGGTCCGCGCTCGACATCGCGCGCGCACTCGAGCCACACCTGACCGCCTCGACACAGGTGGTCGGTGTTGGCGCATACCCACTCTCGTTGCCATTCTACCTTCGGCGCACGCTCGTGGTGTCGACGAGGGATGGTCGGGAATTCACGAGCAACTACATCGTACGTCACCTCGACGATCTAGCCGGCGGAACGACCACCCTGCAACCAGACGATTGGTGGCCTGAAGCCATGGTGAATTGCGATCGGCCGCGAATATTCGTCTTCCGGAGCGAGAACCACGACGCGCGACGGTTTGCAGGCGAGCAATTGAACCTGCTGGTGGATACGGGCAAGTATGCCGCGTACGGCCCGTGCGGGGTGACCGATCTGGCAAGCGCAGGGCGCTGACCGATGTGCGGCATCTACGGTATGGTGGGCGTGAGAACCCCCGTGGTCCGCTGCCCCCAACTCCTCGAACAGATGGGATCGGCGCTTCGTCACCGCGGGCCGGACGGCTCCGGCGCGCTCGTGACTCCCCCCGTGGCGTTCGGGGCGACCCGGTTGCGTATAGTCGACCCGACCCCTGCGGGAGATCAGCCCTTCCTGGACCCGGTTTCGCAAGTGCTGCTCGTCTGTAACGGCGAGATCTACAACGCCCCTGCGCTTCGACGTCGCTATTCGTCGTACAGGTATCGGTCGGAGTCCGACGTGGAAACGATCATCCCGCTCTATCGGGACAAGGGCGTGGCGGGCTTCGCCGATCTTCGAGGCATGTTCGCGCTGGCGCTGTACGATTTTCGCAAAAGGCAACTGGTGTTGGCCAGGGATCCGGCGGGGGAAAAGCCACTGTTCCACGCTCGATACGGTGGAGAGGTCTGGTTCGCGTCTGAAGTTCAGGCCTTGTTACAGCCTGGCGGGCCGAGGCGAACCATCGACAGAGCTGCGGCGCTCGACCTCTTGAGCCTAGGCTACGTTCGCGAGCCGCGCACCATGTTCTCCACCATCCGGAAGGTCGAAGCGGGAACGGCATTGGTCTTCAGCGATGGACACGCGACGAAGATCGTCTATCACGGGTCCGATCGTTTGCCAGACGGTGACGCCTCCGGCCGAAACGTCGATTCGCTCGCGGAGATCGTCCGCGCCGCGGTGCAAGTACAGGCGACGACAAGCGGGTCGCTCGGGATCTTCGCGAGCGGGGGCGTCGACTCATCACTCATCGCTACGCACGCGGTCCGAGCAATCGGCCGAGACCGGGTTCATCTGTTCACGGCTGGCTTTTCCGATCCTTCGTATGACGAGAGCGCATCCGCCGCGAACCTGGCCAGGCACTTGGGAACCGAACACACCGTGGTTCGGACCGATGACCGCTCGCTCACCGAGGCGCTGTACACGATCGTCGAACGCGTGGCAGAACCAATCACCGATCCAGCCATCCTTCCGACGTATCTGTTGGCGGGCGCGGCCAGTCGCGACGTGCGTGTGGTGTTGAGCGGCGAAGGAGCCGACGAGCTATTCGGCGGGTATCCGACATATCTCGGACATCGGTGGAGCGCGTCGTATAGTCGTCTGCCTCGCGCCGTGCGCCGCAGCGTCGCAGGTGCGGTCGCGAAACTTCCTGCTACCGATCGGAAGGTTTCGCTCGAATTTCTACTCAAGCAGTTTGTCGCGCACGCCGGTCTGTCGTTTCCAACACGCCACCTCGCCTGGTTCGGTACCGGCGTTCCGTTGCGCACCACGCGCGACGACGTGACGCACACGGCAGAACGGTGGGGCCTCTCAGAAACGGGCGACCCGGTTCAATCGGCGTCGGAGTTCGACTACCGAACCTATCTCCGCGACAATCTGCTCGTAAAGGTCGATCGTGCAACCATGCTGTGCTCGCTCGAAGCACGCGCTCCGTTTCTCGACCCGGGCGTGGTTCGATTCGCCCAGACGCTCGATCCGGCGCTGAAGGTCCGCGGGCTCACGACCAAGTGGGCACTGAAACGGGCCGCCGAACGAGACGTACCCCGCCGTATCGTGCGCCAAACAAAACGCGGCTTGAGTGTGCCCGTGGGTCGGTGGCTCAAGACAACGCTGCGCGAGGACGTGGACCGGTTGTTATCCCGGGAGCGGCTCGACGCGTGCGGGCTGTTCAGCGTGGACGCCGTGTGCCAACTTCTTTCGGAACATCGGAGCGGAGCGGCGAACCACGCCCGCCCGCTCTGGGCACTGCTCATGTACGGATATTGGCTGGAACGCTGGGGTTCGGAGGACGGTTCATGACACGGGAAGACGCGCTTGCACTGGTTCACGAATACACGGAATCGGACGGTCTCAGGAAGCACATGTACGCCGTGGAGGCCGCTATGCGCGCGTACGCGAAGAAGCTCGGTGAGGACGAGGAAGACTGGGGATTGGTCGGTTTGTTGCACGACTTCGACTACGAACGGTACCCAAACTCGGAACACTCGGCCGACGATGGCCACCCGTCGTATGGCGTTCGTCTGCTGCGGGAACGCGGGCTCCCGGAACCCATGTGTCAGGCCATCTTGGGACACGCGAGCTATACGGGGGTGGCTCGTGACTCGCAAATGGCGCACGCGCTTTTTGCCGTCGACGAGTTATGCGGATTCCTGGTCGCCTGTGCGCTCGTCCGCCCGTCGAAGAGTCTGCAGGATCTGAGCGTCAAGAGCGTGAAGAAGAAGCTCAAAGACAAGGCGTTTGCAAAGGGTGTGAATCGCGAAGAGGTGCGGCAGGGGGCCGAGGAGATCCGGGTTCCGCTGGAGGAGCACATTCAGTTCGTGATCGAGGCGCTCCGCCCCGTCGAGCGGTCCCTGGGTCTCGGACAGGGATAGCGCATGGCGAGGGGCCCGGTAACCTGTTCTCGCTCCGCGGCTTCAACGCGGACCCACCACCGTGCGTAAACCGTACATGGAGGACGCCGAACTCGCCGTTCTCGCCCAGGCCGGTGATCGGGAGGCCTTCGGGACACTGGTCCGGCGATACACGAGTCAGGCGCGTAGGGTAGCACGAGGGCTGCTTCACAACGAGGCCGACGCGGACGATGCGACACAAGATGCGTTTCTCTCGGCCTTTCGAAACCTCGGGCGTTTCGATCCCGGCCGGCCGTTCGGTCCTTGGCTGCTACGGATCGTCGCCAACGCGGCGACGGACCGGCTCCGACGCCAAAAGGTGCGGATCACGGAGCAGATCCCGGTCAGCACCCCGTTCAGGGGCGCTGGGCCGGATCGTGAGACGAGCCGCCGCGCGTTTCGAAAGGCGGCCCGGCAGGCCTTGGCACAGCTTCCCGAGCGCCGGCGGATGGCCGTGTTGTTGTTCGACGTCGAAGGGTATAGCCACAAGGAGATTTCGGAGATTTTGAACGTACCTGTCGGCACCGTCCGATCTGACGTCTTCCACGCGCGCCGGGCGCTACGCAAGGCACTCGCCGTCTGGGAAGATCTGAAGGAGGAAATCGTATGAGCGGATCGCCATTCGATCATGAGCGGGACCTGCCATTGGGCAACGTGCTGCGTGAAGCGCTGACGGCGGATGACGACGAGGCGTTTGCGGAGCGCGTGGTTGCCCGTCTGTCCGAAATCGAAGGGCTCAGACGGGGTCCGGCAGACTGGTGGGACGCCCTGTATGCGTGGGCGCGTCCGGGGGTCGCCGCGGCGGTGTTGGGGCTCGCCGCGGGATTGTCGGTGTGGCTGGGCGGAGGCCAGGTGAATGGGCAGACGGATGTGGTACTCGACAACCCTCTGCAACCCGCAAGCGAAGCGTTCGTCACGTCGGCGTTGCTCACGACCACGCAGCCACCCTCGGTGGACGTGGTGCTGGGAATGGCGCTCGACGACGTGCCGGAAAGGTAGCGTTCTCTTGTACGTCACAAAGGTGGTGATACTAGCATGTTGAATCGATCTAAGCTCTGGGCCGTAGGGCTATTGCTCGCGGTTTTCGCCGCTGGCATCGCCGTTGGCGGCGCCGTCTCGGCAGCCTGGGGCAACGACGACAGCCCGAGGGCCGAAGCGCGTGAGCGCTCCCGGGACGATCGCCGGAGTCGGGTGAGCTACGGCGACCGGCTACAAGAGGCTCTCGACCTGTCGGCCGAGCAGCGGGAGGCCGTAGACGGCATCCTGGCGCGCCGGCAGACTGCGATGGACGAGCTATGGGGCAAGGTGCGACCCGAGTTCAAGGCGCTGTGGGAGGACGTGCGGAACGAGATTCTGAACGTCCTCGACGAACAGCAACAGGTGGCCTATCGAGAGCTGTTGGCACGCAGTGACAGCGCGCGAGCGGCGAGGGAGCGGAGAGGAAAAAGGAATGACAAATAGGACGTTTCTGTCACTCGCTGTAACCGCGGTGCTCTATACGCTGCCCTCAAGTGGGAGCGCGCAGGTACAGTCGGTGACGCTCGACGAAGCGATCGCGTTGGCTTTGCAGGAGCAACCGGCGATGGTACAGGCACGCGGCCAACTCACGCTCGCCGGCGCCTCGAAGCGTCAGGTCGTCGGGAGCTGGCTTCCGAGTCTCAGCGTTTCATCCGGTTGGAGCAGCAGCTCATCCCAGCGGTTCGATCCGCAGACACAGCGGAATGTCACCGGATCTTCCACGTCGGCATCGGGGAGTCTGTCCTCCTCTCTGGAATTGTTCGACGGGTTTCGCCGAGTCGCGCAAGGCCGGTCGGCGAACGCAGATATCCGGAGCGCCGAGGCCGCGCTGGTCAATCAAGAATTTCAGATCGTTCTGCAGACCAAGCAGGCGTTCTTTGACGCCCTCGCCGCCGACGAGCTGGTTCGGGTGTCGGAAACCCAGATAACGCGTGCCGAAGAACAGTTGAAGATCGCCAAGGAAAAGCTCGCTGCGGGAACGGCGACCCGGTCGGACACGCTCCGGTCGACCGTTGAACTCGGCAACGCAAAGCTGCAAAAGTTGAATGCCGAGACCCAACGGGCCATTGCGGAAGCAAATATGGCGCGGCTGATCGGCGCTGACGGCGCCGTCCGCGCAGCGGCCGATGACCGGCTGACAGCCATCGTCGCGGTCGACACGGTCGGCCTGCGTGACGAGGCAATCATGCGCGCGCCTTCCATTGAACAGGTCGACGCCGAGGCCAGGGCGGCGGACGCGCAGGTGGCGGTTTCGCGGGCACAGTACTTCCCGTCCCTCACCGCATCGTACAGCAACAGTTTGTCCGGACAGAGCTTCAACAACTTGAACAACTCCTGGTCGATCCGCTTGAGCGCCTCGTTGCCGATCTTCAACGGGTTCTCGCGCGAGTTGAATCAGACACGAAGCGCGGTCCTTCGTGACCAAGCGTATGCGCAGGCGGAAAACGAGCGCCGGCTAGTCAACGCCGAACTCACACAGTACCTCGCATCACTCGTGGCGTCAGGTGCCCGACTCGAGATCGCGCAGGCGAGTCGCGCGGCGGCGACCGAAGATCTACGGGTCCAGCGCGAACGCTACCGGCTAGGCGCGGCGACGATTGTCGACGTGCTGACCACTCAAGTGAGCCTGCAGCAGGCCGAAGTAGATGAAGTGCAATCTCGCTTCGATTATTTGGTCGCGAAGGCGCAAATCGAAGCTCTCATTGGAAGGGAACTATGACATCCGTCAAGCACATCGACTTTCGAACGGGCGACGTACCGACGCCCGATATCATCATCCTGGCGCACAAGTTGACGCGGGACTACGCGCTCGGCGCCGAAACCGTTCACGCGCTTCGCGAGGTCGATCTCCAAATTCGTAAGAACGAGTTTACGGCCATCATGGGGCCGTCGGGCTCGGGGAAATCGACCCTGATGAACCTGCTCGGGTGTCTCGACACGCCAACCGCCGGCGAGTACTGGTTGAACAGCCAGAAAGTCAGCGAACTCGACGACGACGAGTTGGCCCATATTCGAAATAAGGAGATCGGGTTCGTCTTTCAGACTTTCAACCTGCTGCCTCGCGCAACCGCGTTACACAACGTCGAGCTGCCGCTCATCTATGCCGGCATTTCGGCCAAGGCCCGGCGAGAGCAGGCCATCGCGGCGTTGGACAAGGTGAGCCTCACCGACCGCATGGAGCACCGTCCCAATGAGCTTTCCGGCGGCCAGCGTCAACGGGTCGCGATCGCGCGCGCGCTGGTCAACAATCCCAGTATCCTGCTGGCGGACGAGCCCACCGGAAACCTCGACAGCGTCACCAGCTCGGAGATCATGGAGGTCCTTGAAGCGCTGCATGATGCCGGGCAAACCATCATCCTGATCACACACGAACACGATATCGCCACGCACGCGAGCAGGCAGATTCACTTACTCGACGGGCGAATCGAACAGGACATCATCACCGAGAAGAGCGCATGACCGACACGAATGGACGAAAACGCATCGCACCGGCGTTCCTTGCGGCCACCCTGCTTCTCGCCGGGTGCCAGGAAGAAGTCGAGGAGCCGATGTACCAAGTACTACCGGTATCGACCCGCGATATTGTCGTGTCGGCAAGCGCCTCCGGCGTCATCGAACCGATACGGATTGTCGAGGTCAAGTCCAAGGCATCCGGGGAAATTTTTGAAATGCGCGTCGAGACCGGTGACGCGGTGGAGGCCGGCGCGCTGCTCGTGCGCGTGGACCCCAGGATTCCTCAGAACGCGCTGCGACAAGCCAGGGCCGACCTGGATGTCGCCCAAGCCCAACTGGAGAACGCGCGGTCCCAGTTACGCCGGTCCGAAGAGCTGTACAAGACACAATCGATTACCGAGCAGGAGTATGACGACGCCAAGCTCTCGGCTGCGAACGCGAACGCCCAATTGGTACGTGCCCAGCGGTCGCTCGAAGACGCTCGGATCAGCGCCGAAGACACCGACGTCAAGGCGCCCAGCGCCGGCGTCATCATTCAGAAGAACGTCGAAGTCGGCACGGTCATCACGTCCGCGACACAAGGCGTGACCGGCGGAACCGTATTGCTCCAGATGGCGGATCTCGACACCGTCCAGGTACGGGCGCTCGTCGATGAGACGGATATCGGAAAGATCCAACCGGGGCTGGCCGTCACGATTACCGTCGACGCCTATCCCAACCAACCGTTCCGCGGCGAAGTGTTGAAGATCGAGCCGCAGGCCGAGGTGCTGCAGAACGTCACGATGTTCCCGGTGTTGGTGCGCATACCCAACGAGGACAACCGTCTTCGCCCCGGCATGAACACCGAAGTTGAAGTGCACGTCGGAAACCGCGCCGGTGTTTTAGCGGTACCAAACGCGGCTCTCCGGACCGAGCGGGACTACCAGTCGGCCGCGGACGTGTTGGGTCTCGATTTCGAGTCAGTGCAACAGCAGCTCGCGGACGCGCGTCGCGTGCAGGCCGAGCAAGGCGGACAAGCGAGCTTGGGTGGTACCACTGCCACCGATACGTCGGGTGTAGAGACCATCACCTGGCGTGGTCGAGAGGTTCCGCTTCCAGATGGCGTGACACTCGAGGAAGCGCAGGCGGTGATGGCCAAGCTACAGGGAGGTGACATGCGCGCCGCGTTCCAGTCGATGTCGGCAAGGGAACGGAGCATCATGCAGCAGCTGAGTGGCCGGGGAGGCGGCCGAGGCTCCCGCGGGCAGGGGAGTGGCGGAAACGCGACCGACAACAGCGCGCTGTTTGGGGGAAACTACGTCGTCTTCATCATGCGGAATGGAGAACCAGTGGCGACGCCAGTCCGGACCGGGCTCACGGATCTCGACTATTCGGAAGTGATCTCGGGACTGTCGGACGCCGACTCCGTGTTGATTCTGCCGAGCGCGAGCCTCATTCGAAGCCAACAGCAGTTTCAGGAACGCATGAACCGTATGAGAGGCGGTGGCGGTATTCCCGGCGTGAGGAGTAACTGATGCTTTCGAGCGAAGTCATCATGGTGGCGCTCGGAGCGATCCGAGCCAACAAGCTGCGATCCTTTTTGACGATGCTCGGTATCGTGATCGGTGTCGGCGCCGTCATCACGGTCGTCGCGCTCGGAACCGGAGCGCAGAAAGCCGTACAGGAACAGATCCAGAGCCTGGGCACCGATCTCTTGTCTGTATACGCGGGACAATCGTTCAGTCGCGGCGTTGCGAGCGCGAACCGCGTGAGCCTTACGTCGGATGACGCCGAAGCACTCAAGCGCGCGACGACCCTCCGGGCCGTGGTGCCGGAGATCAGCAGGCAGCAACAGGTCAAGTACGGCAATCAGAACATCAACTCGAACATCGTCGGCACCGTTCCGGAGTTCACGTCCGTAAACAGCTACAGCGTGGCGCATGGCCGGATGTTCACGACCGGTGACAACGAGTCCCGGAAGCGCGTGGCCGTGTTGGGGTTCAGCGTACCGGAGCAACTCGGTGCCAATGGCGCTGCCATGATCGGGCAGCAGCTCGCGATCCGCGGCATCCAGTTCGAGATCGTCGGCGTGCTCAACGAAAAGGGCTCTACGAGCGGGTGGAACAACCCCGACGAACAGATTCTCATTCCATTGACGACGGCCATGTACCGTGTCATCGGGAGCGACCGGCTCCGTTCCATCACTGTGCAGGTGAATGATCCGAGTGCCATGACCCTGGCGATGATCGAAATGGAGCAGATTCTTCGTAGCGAACACGGCATACGGCCGGGTGGTGACAACGATTTCCAGATTCGCGATCGGACGGAGTTCCTGGCCACCTTCGAGGAAACCACCCGTACGTTCACATTTTTGCTCGGTAGCGTTGCCGCCGTGAGTCTACTGGTCGGCGGTATCGGCATCATGAACATCATGCTCGTGTCCGTCACAGAACGAACCCGTGAAATCGGCATCCGGAAAGCCATGGGCGCCACGCGGGGTAGCATCCTGTTCCAGTTCCTCGTGGAAGCGCTCGTGCTCTGCATGTTTGGTGGCATCCTGGGCATTCTCTTGGGCTCGGGCGGCGCCATAGCACTCTCGGAGTTCGCCAATTGGAACACGCTGATTTCCGTAAAAGCCGTGGTCATCGCGTTCATCTTCAGCGCCGCCGTCGGCATCTTCTTCGGATTGTGGCCGGCTCGGCGCGCCGCCAAGCTCGATCCGATTCAGTCCCTCCGGTACGAGTAGGCTTTCGGTATCGTCGCCCCCGCGTGCAGGTTTCCTGTACCGTGGGGGCGATACCTTCTCTCAACTTCCCGAGCGGCAACCGACCGCAGGCCGGCCTATCGTGTCGTTGCTGACGGTGCGCGTTCCGGCGTCCACGTCGAACCTGGGAGCCGGGTTCGACTGCGTGGGGCTGGCGCTCGACCTGTGGCTCGAGGCGCGTCTCGTCCCGGGCACAGGGCCACCTGTCTACAGCGGAACTGTGGCGGCGCTCCGCGAGGAAGAAGATTTGGTTCTCCGTGCCCTCGGAGAGGATAGGGCAGCAACCGGCGGACACCACCTGGAGGTGCACTCGGACATTCCTGTGAGTCGCGGCCTTGGGTCCTCTGGCGCGGCCGTGGTGGCGGGCCTCGCCCTCGCCGGGCTCCTGGATCGAACGCCGCTCGACTCACACGCGCTCTTCAACGATGCCCGCCGTCTCGAGGGTCACCCAGACAACGTGGCGCCCGCCATCTACGGAGGGTTGGTCTTGGCGACCGCGGGCGAGCCGATCAAGCTCGCCCTCCACCCCGGGTTCGGCGTGGCGTGCGCCATTCCCAACGCCGGGATCGATACCGCCCGTGCCCGGAAGCTCCTCCCTGCGCGCGTGTCGCGCTCCGCGGCCGTCACACAGGCGGCAAATGCTGCGTCACTCATCCTCGGGCTCACGCGCGGCGACCGGGAGCTGGTTCGTCACGGGATGGTGGATCGGATAGCGGTGCCAAAACGGGCGTCTCTCGTCGACGGCTTCGAGAACGCCGTTCGCGCCGGCATCGACGCCGGAGCGTTAGGGGTAACCCTCTCGGGCTCCGGCTCCACGCTGCTCGCGATCTGCCCCACGGACACCCGGCACCAGGTGGCGGACGCCATGGCGGCAGCCCTCACGGCAGCGAATAATTCCGCCGAACCACGGGTGCTGGAAGTGTCGGATCGAGGATTCACAGAGGGCGTTGCAGGGTAGGACGGCGGAAGTAGGTGCGTCTTACTGTCTAATCCAATTCAGCCGTTCGCGCAGTTGCTCGGAATGATGGCGGCAGTGAATGAAGTGAAAGCGGACCCATTCCGGTAGGTTCAAGTCTCCGAATCGCGGGTGCCTGACAAAGACACGTCTCTGGCGATCTTCCGGCCAATCATCGATGAGTTTCTGAAGACAAGCAACACCCATGCGAAACTGCGCGGTGACCAGCTCCGGATCGGGTTTCGGCGTGGGCTGGGCGGCCTGCGGCGTCTGAAACCCGTTCGGCAGCCGCCCGACCGCGAGCACCGCCGTGCGCGCCACGGACTGCACCGTAGTTGCGCGGCGTCGCATAGGCGCCTTTTCACCGCGATGGTCGAACGCGCGCGCAACGATGTCCACGCCGAGCGCGAGGTGCTGAACGATCTGTGCAACGCTCCACTTCCCATCGGGAGCGCGGTGCCACTCGTCCCCTGTTACACCGTGAAGCGGTTTGAGAACCATCGGCTCCAATTGCTCGATCTGCTTCGAGAGCGTCATGCTCCCGCTATCGCGATGCATTCGATCTCAACTCGCGCACCCAGCGCAAGCCCACTGGCCGCGATCGTGGACCGCGCGGGTGGCTCGCTGGAAAACACGGATCCGTACACCGCATTCATCGCTTCGTAATCGGCGATGTCGGCCAGGAAGACCGTGCACTTGACGACCCGATCGAGCGAGCTGCCAGCATACTCGAGCGCTTGCCTGATGTTCTCCAACGTTTGCCGCGTTTCCGCTTCGATCCCCCCTGGCGCGAGCCCGCGCCCCATTGGCAACGCTCCGATTTGGCCGGAGAGAAACAACAGGTCGCCCGCCCGGACCGCGGTCGAGAAGGGCAACCCCACCAAGGATCCGGGCATCTGTATCACCTGCTTTTCCTGCGCAGCGGCCACGCCCACCCCCACCCACGACAACGAGAGTGCGCAGATCGACACCAGAATGATTGAACGCATGACAATCGCTCCTGCGTTAGCCGAGATTCGCGTCGTCGATGGCATCGACCATACCGCTGAACAGTTTCGCCTTTGGTGTCAGTTCGCCGGTGTCCGGATCCTTCTTGATGTACCATTGGCACATCTCCACCATGGCAATCGCCTCGTCTTCGGTGAGCTCGATCAGGAACCCATCACCGTCTTGCACGGCCGCCTCTGCGGCGCTCACCAGGTTATCTGGGATCTCGGCTGTTTCCTTGAGCGTCGTCAGCATCTCGGCGGTCAGCTTCGCCTGCATCGTCACAGTTCACCTCGGGTTGTGCGGGCTGGTCTCTGCGAAATCTAATCGTTGATTCGGATTCGGACGGATTGCCCTCCCCTGCCGAAGCCAACGGCGCGTGGCCGGAACACTGCATAACGGGGAGGTTGGGATACTTCGGGTATCGAGAATCGGTATCAGACTTGCGACACAGCAGGTACTTCGCTCCGGCCCGCGCAGAGATCACGCGGCGATGAAGACACGTCGCGCAGAGACCGGCCGGTACGACGATGCGGTGCATTCCTCAAAAAAGCTGGTATCGCGCCCATTCTCACGCAAGGTTAGATTTCGCTAATGACGAACTTTACATGTGTGCGTTGTGGTGAGGCCGGATCGCAGCTTGCCGCTCCCCCGCTCCCGAAGGAACTCGGGCACCGCATCTACGATTCCATCTGCCAGACCTGCTGGAATCAATGGCTACAGCAACAGACTGCAGTCATCAACCACTATGGGCTGGACGTGATGGACCCCAAGGCCCGCAAGATGCTTACCGAACAAACGGAGGCATTTCTCTTTGGGCAGCCCAAAGCCTGAATCGCCTGGCCTCTCACAGATAACGCTTGACCTCAATGGCGAACGAATCAACGTCGCCTTTGCCCCGCATAAGACGCTCCTCGAAGTCCTGCGGGAAGATCTGGGGCTGACCGGCACGAAGCACGGGTGCGAGCTGGGCGAGTGCGGTACGTGCGCCGTGTTGCTCGACGACCAACCGATCCTCTCGTGTCTCGCGTTGGGAGTCGCGTGCGACGGCAAGTCGGTCCGCACCGTGGAAGGTATGGCGGGGGCGGCGCTGCATCCGCTCCAAGAAGCGTTTGCCGAGTTGGGGGCCGCGCAGTGCGGGTACTGTACGCCAGGGATCCTGTTGACCGCTGAAGCGCTCCTCCTCGAAAACCCAACCCCGACGCGAGAGACGATCAGGGAGGCGCTCGCCGGCAACCTCTGCCGTTGCACGGGCTACCTGAAAATCTATGAGGCAGTGGAGCTGGCGGCCGCGAGAATGCGAGGCGAGCCCGCAGAACCAGCGCCAGAGACGATCTATGGGCACCAGTAGCAACGGCGGGCACCGAGTGATCGGAAAACCCTTTCGGAAAATCGACGCGACAGCGAAGGTAACGGGCCTGACCCAATTCGCAGACGACCTGTCGCTCCCCCGCATGTTGTACGCCAAGTTGTTGCGCAGCCCGCACCCGCATGCACGCATCGTACGCATCGACACGTCCCGCGCGGTCGCCACTCAAGGCGTTCACGCCGTCCTCACGGGCGCCGACCTCCCGATACCGTTCGGCATCCTGCCCGTGAGCCAGGACGAACACACACTGGCACGCGATCGCGTTCGGTTCATCGGCGATCCCGTCGCTGCGGTTGCGGCGACGTCAGAGGAGTTGGCTACCACGGCGGTTGATTTGATCGACGTCGACTACGAGGAGCTGCCGCCGATCGGCTCGGCGGAGGACGCGATTGCGCAGACAGAGCCCGCGATACACGACTACGGGGATGCCGGCAATCTCCACAAACTCGTCAACCTGGAATTCGGCGACGTTCAAGAAGGCTTCGACGCGGCAGACCTCATCCGAGAGGATCTCTTTTTTTACGAAGGGAGCACGCACCTCCCCCTCGAACAGCACGCCGCGCTCGCTCGGTGGTCTGTCGACGGCAAGCTGACGCTCTGGAGCTCGACGCAGACCCCACACTACGTGCATCGCGCGTTGGCAAAGGTCCTGGAACTACCGCCCGCTCGCATTCGAGTAATCGCGTGCCCCAACGGCGGCGGGTTTGGCGGAAAGAGCGACCCGTTCAGTCACGAAATCGCGGCCGCGAAACTCGCAATAGCCACCGGGCGACCGGTGAAGATCACGCTCACGCGGGAAGAGGTCTTCTACTGTCACCGGGGGCGACACCCGGTGCTCATGTCGATCAAGAGCGGCGTCACGCGTGATGGGAGAATCAAAGCCCTTCATTTCAAGTCACTGCTGGACGGCGGGGGATACGGGTCCTACGGTGTAGCGAGCACGTACTACACCGGGGCGCTTCAAACCGTCACGTACATGGTGGAGCAGTACAAGTTCCAAGGCGCGCGCGCTTTCACCAACAAACCACCGTGTGGACCAAAACGGGGTCACGGTACCCCGCAGCCCCGTTTCGCACTCGAGGTCCATTTGGAGAAGATCGCGCGGGAACTCGACGTCGATCCGGCGGAGCTTCGCAAAAAGCACCTCGTGAAAGCGGATTCCGTGACGGCAAACTGGTTGCGAGTCGGATCGATCGGACTGGGTGCCTGCATCGACAAGGTGACGGCTGGCGCGGACTGGTCCTCCAAGTACAAGCGGTTGCCGTACGGCACTGGCGTCGGCTTCGCTTGTTCGAGTTACATCTGCGGCGCCGGGCTGCCGATCTACTGGAACGACATGCCGCAGACCGGCGTGCAACTGAAGCTCGACCGCGGCGGCGGCGTGACCGTCTACTGCGGCTCCACCGACATCGGTCAGGGGTCGGATTCCGTTCTCGCGTACGTCGTGGCAGAGATTCTGGGACTCGACCCGTTCGATCTCGACGTGGTTACCGCCGACACCGACCTGACCCCGGTGGACCTGGGCAGCTACTCGAGCCGCGTCACGCTCATGAGCGGGAACGCCGCCATTCAAGCTGCGGAGCGAGCGAGAGACATCGTGGCAAAGCACGTCGGCGACAAACTCGACGTCCCAACGCACCGGATCACGTTTGCGGCAGGCCGTGTGTTCGATGCCGAAGACCCGGAACACGGCATGTCGTTTTCCGAGGCCGTGCAGGTCGCCGAAGCAAAACACGGTACCATCGGCACCGTGGGCTCCTACACGCCACCAAAGAGCCCCGGTCGGTACCGTGGCAGCGGCGTCGGCCCGTCACCCGCGTATTCGTATTCGGCGGCGGTCGCACTCGTGAACGTCGATCCCGCTACCGGCATTCTGACCGTCCCCAAAATTTGGGTGGCACACGACGTCGGCCGGTCCATCAATCCCGTCACCGTCATGGGGCAGGTGGAGGGGAGCATCTACATGGGGTTGGGTGAGGCAACGATGGAGGAGATGGCGTATCGGACCAACCGCAAGGTCGTCCACAAGATCCCCAGCCTGCTCGAGTACAAGAGTCCGACGACGCTCGAGATGTGCGACGTCGAGACGTACCTCATCGAAGAGCCGGACGACAACGGGCCGTTCGGAGCGAAGGAAGTCGGCCAGGGCCCATTGCTTCCCGTGAGTCCGGCGATCGTGAACGCCGTATACGACGCGGTCGGCGTTTGGATCGACGAGGTGCCGGTGACCCCCGACAAGATTCTGAAGGCAATTCGCCTCAAGGAGCGTGGCGGCGAAGGCCGGTACGGACCCACGAAGTTTCCCGAGATCCCCTGGCCCGAACCGACCGTGGTACCACCGCCCTGGGAGGGCGGCGACGGGAAGGCCGTGCAACCCGACAAAAAAACCGCTGAGACGGCGACCCCGAGGTCCGGCTGATGCTCCGGCTTCCGGATTTCACGTATCTCCAGCCCGAGACGCTGGACGAAGCGGTTCGAATGAAGATCGATGCCGGGCCGTCCGGCATGTATGTCGCCGGCGGCACCGATCTCTACCCCAACATGAAGCGACGACACCAGGAACCACGGGTCGTGATCGCTCTCGCTCGAGTGGAGGCACTCGGGCCGATCGCGGCCGAAAACGGAGGTGGCGTCACGATTGGGGCCGGCGCAACGTTAACGGAGGTGCTGTCGCACCCCGCCATTCGCGCTCGGTACAGTGCCGTCGCACGAAGCGCGGAATTGGTGAGCACGCCGCTGCTCCGAAACATGGGGACGCTCGGCGGCAACATCTGCCTCGACACGCGGTGCAACTACTACAACCAGAGTTACGAGTGGCGGAAAGCCATCGACTTCTGCATGAAAAAAGACGGTGACATCTGCTGGGTCGCGCCGTCGAGTCCGCGGTGTTGGGCCGTGAACTCCAGCGATACCGCACCGGTGATGGTTGCGCTGGGCGCCGAGTTTCACCTCGTAGGACCGGGCGGCGAGCGCGTCGTCCCGGCCGGACGGTTTTTCCAGAACGACGGCATCAACTATCTCACCAAACACCCGGACGAAATTCTCACTCGAATCTCACTACCAGCTCTGAACGGCTGGGACGCCACGTACTGGAAGCTCCGGCGGCGGGGATCGTTTGATTTCCCTGTGCTTGGAGTCGCGGTTTGGATTGCATGGCAGGATAAGTCGGTGACAGACGCCCGGATCGTGCTTGGCGCGGTCGCGAGCTACCCCCAGGAGGTTGCCGAGTCGGCAGCGACCATCGTCGGCACCGAGCTGGACGACGGTGCAATCGAGCGAGCTGCCAACGCCGCTTTCAAGCCGTCAAAGCCAATGGACAATACCGATTACGCGTTGGCCTGGCGGAAAGAGATGACCCGTCAGTACGTCAAGGGAGCGCTCGAGGAGTTACGAGCTCGCCGTCAATCCCTCTAGTTCCTCGAGTGTGCGCGCCAGCACCTTTGCGACGTCTCCTGCCCGCTCGGGGTCTTCACGGAGCTTCCACGTCGCACGGTAGGCCTGGCCCACCACCTTCCCGACCAGACGCGTGACCTCCGGCATCGGTTCGCCGACGATGCTGTCGATCGTCTCGTCGACCCGGTCGAAGATGTCTTCCACCGTCGTGCGGTGTTCCTCGAGAAACGCCCGCCCCTCATCGGTGATGGAATAGACTTTTTTCCCTTCGACCTCGTCGCATCGGACGAGCCCCTCGTCTTCCAACCACTGTAACGTGGGGTAAACCGTACCGGGTGAGGGTTTGTAACACCCGCGCGTGTGATCCTCCAGCTCCTTCATCACCTCGTAACCGTGCATCGGCTTGTCTTTGAGGAGCTTCAGAATGACGTACTTCATGTCGCCAGCCTCGAACCACTGGCGCCGACGCCGGTGCCGTCGGCCCCGGCCCGGCGGCCTTCCCAACCATTCACCAAAGGGATCGAACCCAAACGCCCATCCGCGTTCTCGCATGTCTCAACTCCGTGTTCACCGCGCACCGTATCTCCCGAGCACCTGGGCGTGTCGGAGATATTACGCGTCGATATTACGTCCGATATATCTTAAGCGACGGCGATGCGGCCGTCAAGCGGTCGAGCGACGCCAAGGAACCGCTAGTTACCGATGCTGAGGGGCCAGGCGGATCCGCCATAGTAGGCGATGAAGAGGGAGGCGCCGGCGAGACCCACCGTCTTGAAGAACTGCGCCATTTCGTCTTCCCGTCGCTCCGGGTCGTTCTCGGTCCAGAAGGGATGGAGCGCCCACGCCCCCGGGAAGAGCACCAAGAACAGCAGCCCGGCACCGATGAAGCGGTGCCACCCCAACAACACGAAAACGCCGCCGACCGTCAGCATGAGCCCAGTGGCGATCGCCACGGGGATGGGACCCGGGACGCGCTTTCGTTCGAAGTAGCGGGCGGTGGTCTTCAGACTGAAGAGATGGCGGAGCCCGTACAGGACGACGAAGCCGGCAAACAGCACTCGGCCGGCAAGATGAATCCACGGGTACGCGAGGACGCCCACTTCTGGCATGAGGTCTCCTTCGGGGTGACGGCAGGCAGATTGGTTGACGAGATATAGTGCGCAAAGTAATACGGGATCCCGGCTGCAGATCATTCGACCAAACGGCTGGGTGACGGAGGACGATCGAAGACGACTGGAGAGGACAACGAGCGAACCCGGCGGCGGGGTGGTTCTCCCCGGCCGCCGGCGTCACGGCGCTGGTGGCTGTAAAGCGCTCACCGCTCGCGTCGCTCCCGGAATTGTCTCAGGAACATATCCGGGTCCCGCTCCGGCACGACCCCGGATACGGTCATTCGCTGCCGTTGACGAACGATCTCAAACTCGAAAGACTCGCCCTCGTCATACGATCGAATGATCCGCATGGCATGTGACGGGCTGGTTGGCTTTCGGCCGTCGATGCTCAGGATGACGTCCCCACTCCGCAAATCGAACGCGACGTCGTCGGGACTCTCGAGAACCAGTAGACCCTCACTCGTGCCGAAGTACTCGCCAAGTTCTTCATTGAGCGTCACCAACTCGATGTTGAGCCACCCAAACTCGAACAGTCGGTTCAAGACTCTGGGTCGCACCGCGATCTCGGGTGTGACCTCCACGTTCGGCACCTCGATGTCCCAGAGGCGATCGCGGCCGGGACCGGAGATCGCATAAGAAAACTCGTTGTCGAGCTCTCGAAGCACGACCGACGTCGTTCGCGTCTGCCCGTCCCGCAGGTATTCGACGCGGACGGTGTCCCCGGCCTCGCGCTCACGGATGACCTCGATGAGCTTGCTCCCCGGCTCCCTTCCGCGTCTCCCGGTACGCGCAAGGTTCTGGCCGTTCACCGACGTGATGATGTCCCCCGCCTCGAGCCCGGCCTCGTCCGCCGGACTGTCGGGTGTCACCCGGAGGATCTCCGCCCCGGCGGCCTCGGACGCGACATCCGACCCGCTTGCGATCTCGACGCCCATCCGCGGGCGTGTGGCCAGAAACGTGAACCCGCGCAGTCCATCGGCAATAACGCTCACCCCGCTGGGTGACAGCACAGAGAACCGCGCCCCCCCCAGCTCCCGCTCGGCGGCACGAAGCGCTCGCATGGCGTCTTCGAGCTGCTCGCGTGCCTCTTCACCGCGCGCCTCACGGAGTCGATTGACAGCCTCCTGCAGCGCGACCAACGCCTCTTCCGCCGCCTCGAGCTGCCGTTCCCGTCTCCGCTCTTCGCGGTCGCGCTCTTGTCCCGCCACCGGGCCGGCGCCGAAAACGGCAAGCCCGAGCAAGGCGGCAACCATGTATGAGTTCTTCAACTTCATCATGTACGTCTCCTGTTCGAACCGGCGCTCGATGCGCCGATCGGGTTATCGATCAGAAACCGACGGAAGACACTTGTCTCACGTGGGTATTCACCAGGGCGTCTGTCAGCACGACACGCTCGCGCCACAGATTCGTCATCTGTCTCTGCGAGAGGGACATCTGCCTCGCCATGTCGATCCGGGAATCCAACAGCGCGATCTGATCCTCCAAATCCGCAATGGCCAATGCCGTCAGTCCGTTCACCGCGCGCATCCGGTTCCGCACCGTGCCCAGCGCTTGATCGAGTTCTTCGGCTTGCCGAACGAGAGTCTGAAGCTCGGCGGCCTCTGTATTGTCGGCGGTTGCGGCGCCCTGAAACACACCATCGGTTCCGACCATCAGGACCGCAACGGCGGCCGCGGCAAGCGCAAGCCATCCGGACTTGATCCATCGTGCCTGTCGGCGTTCGGCCTCCACGAAGGCGCGTACGTTGCTCCAACGATCTCGCGGTGGTCGAAGACTTGGCAACGCCCTGAGCGCAGCGATGCGCTGGTGCGTGCGTTCCATTTCGTGCCGGCACGGATCGCATTCGTCTACATGCCGTCGGGCGGCCACGGTTCCGCGGCCGTCCCGCACGTCCAGAATCTCTTGAATGGTGCAGTGTCTCAACATCACATCTCCTCGCCGAGCATCTTTCGGAGTCGCGCGTGCGCCCGAGAGAGTTGGGACTTGGAAAAGCTCACCGTTTTTCCCATCAGCTCGGCAATCTCCTCATGGGTGTAACCTTCGACATCGTGGAGCCACACCACGGCGCGGGCCGTGTCAGACAAGCGTGCCAGCGCCGCTTCGAGGTCGAGCGTCAGACCCACGTCTTCGGATCGGAGTTCGGTGTTCGTTTCCTCGTGTAACTCATCCGTCTCGCGGTACTTGGCGTACCGAAGCCTCATCAAGGCCTTGCTCGCGGCGATGCGTTTGACCCACGCCGTGAGACTCCCTGTTCCGGTTCCGCGAAACGTCTTGATGCTCCTGCAAACTTGAAAAAACGTCTCCTGAAGAACGTCTTCAGCATCCTCGGCGCTCCGACACACCCGTCGGGCCAGCGTATACACCATCCCCTCGTACGCCCGATACAGCCGCTCGAGCGCGGTCAGGTCCCCGGCCTTCGCCCGTTGGATGGCGACGTCGTCAATAGCCGCGATGGTCATCTCGCTCATGTCTGGAAAGATAGATGCCGGTCCCCGCATAACGGTCGCAGGACCCCACGTCTTGACCCGCAACCGATGCCCGAACGATCCGAGGGGTCCCCTTGTAATCCCATACAATCATTAGAGTTATGAACCAACTGTGTTCCCCATGGCGAGAAGACCGAGTTCCTGTGCGTTCTGCTACCGGATAAGTTGTCTGGGTTCTCGACTTGGACTCTCACCGAACGCGACCCCATGGCGCTCGACATTCAGACACTCGAACGGTGGCAGCATCATTTACAAGACGAGGCTGACGCCGCGTATCTCTACCGCGTGCTCGCGAAAGCCGAACCAAACGACAAGCGCTCCGGGGTGTTCAACCGGCTCGCGGAGGTCGAGGATCGTCACACGGGGCTGTGGCGGAAGCTGTTGGCAGACCAGGGACACGAAGCCGCGATTCCCAAGCCGTCGTTCAAAGCGCGCGTGCTGGCCAAGACGGCAAGGTGGCTGGGGCCCTCGTCTCTCCTCTCGCTGTTGTTGCGCGAAGAGGGACAAGAGGTGAAGAGCTATTTCGCGCTCTACCGTGAGAGTCCGCCCGGGGCCGCTAAAGACACCGCGCTGACCCTCGCCAAGGAATCGGCGGAACACGCGGGAACCTTGAGTGAGATCGCGGGAACCGACGGGGAGCCGTGGCACAGCACGGAGTCGGGCGGGTTTCTTCGCAACGTGATCTACGGGTTCAACGACGGGCTCACCGCGAACTTCGGTCTTGTGGCCGGCGTGATCGGCGCGTCCGTGGACTCCGGAATCGTGATGGTCACGGGTTTGGCGGGGATGATTGCAGACGCGTTGTCCATGGGAGCCTCGGGGTATCTCGCCGCCAAGAGCGAGCGCGAGGTGTACGCGCACGAGATCGCCATGGAGCGCGAGGAGCTCCAAGTGATGCCGGAGGTCGAAGAAGAAGAACTGGCGCTCCTCTATCAGGCCAAAGGAATTGACGAGCACCGCGCCCGATTGATGGCAAGCGACATCATGCGCGATCCCGAGCAAGCGCTGAACGAAAAGATCCGAGAAGAACTCGGCATCGGGAAAGCGCACTCGACCCCCTTCCGGGAAGGTTGGGTCACCGGACTCGCCACTGCGGTGGGCGCCATCCTTCCGGTGGCTCCGTTCTTCCTGTTCGAGGGCGCCGCCGCCATTTGGGTTGCGTTCGTCGTCGCAATGATCTCGCACTTTGCCGTCGGCGCCGCGCGGAGCTTCTTCACGGGCCGAAGCATCCTCAGGAGCGGATTCGACATGTTCGTGGTGGGATTGGGGGTCGCCGCGGTTGGATACGCGGTGGGCGACGTCGTCGCGCGATGGCTGCTGTAGCCATCGTCTCCGGCTAAACGACCAAACTCACCAACCGGTCCTGCACGTAGACGGTTCGTTTCACGTCCTTGTCGACGACAAACCGCTGCACCGTTTCGTCGTCAAGCGCCCGCGCCACGACGTCGTCCTTGGTCAGTCCCGGTGGCACGCGGAGCCGCGCTCGGACTTTTCCGTTCACTTGCACGACGAGCTCGATCTCCTCGTCTCTCGCGAGTGACGGGTCCGACACGGGCCAACGACTCTCGAAGATCGAGTCTGCGTGTCCCAGCCGCTCCCAACACTCCTCCGCAAAGTGGGGCGCGAACGGCGCCAGCATGATGGCGAGCGGTTCGACGAGCGACGCGCACACCGAACGCTGCTCCTCGTTGCTGCCTCCTTCTCGGAGAACGGCCACGTATTCCATGAGCGCGGTGATCGCGGTGTTGTAATGCAATCCCTCGAGGTCACTCGTCACTTTGGTAATTGTCTGGTGCAGGCTCCGCACGTGGGCGCGGTCGGGGTCGCCGGCCTCGAACCCCACGTCGCGCACCAATCCCCACACCTTGTCGAGGAATCGGCGTATTCCAACGATCCCCTTGTCGCGAAAATCGCCTCCCTCCAGATACGGACCAAGGAACATGAGATACATGCGGAACGTATCGGCGCCCCACTTGGCCAGATACTCGTCGGGCACGACGACGTTCCCCCTGGACTTCGACATCTTGGCGCCATCTTTGACGATCGTGCCATGGGCTCTGAACCGAGTGAACGGTTCTTCGAAGTCGAGATGACCGAGGTCGTGCAGCGCCATGGTGATGAATCGCGCGTACATGAGGTGCAGCACCGCGTGCTCGTTGCCCCCGATGTAGCTGTCGACCGGCAACCACTTCGTCGTCAGATTTGTGTCGAACGGACGGTCGTCGAATCCGGTTGATGGGTACCGCAGGAAGTACCACGCCGAATCGAGGAACGTGTCGGACACGTCGGTTTCGCGTCGGGCGTTCTTGCGACACTTGGGACAGGGGACCCGATACCAGCTCTCGTGACGAGCGAGCGGCGATACCCCGCTCTCATCGGGCCGGAAGTCGTCGAGTGCCGGCAACTCGACCGGAAGATCCTTTTCCGGGACTCCCACCGGACCGCAACGGTCGCAGTAGATGACCGGGATGGGCGGACCCCAGTACCGCTGCCGCGAAATACACCAATCGTGAAGCCGGTATTGCGTCGTGGCGTTCCCCGACCCTTGTTTCTCGAGCCACTCGGTGACCGCCGAAACGGCCTTCCGACACGGCGTTCCGTCAAACGAGCCGCTATTGACGAGCTTCCCCTCCCAAGAAGAGAACGGGAGTTCACCGGGCTCGTCGGCCGCGGCCTCAACGACCTGTCGAATCTCCAGGCCGAACTTGGTCGCGAACTCGAAATCCCGTTCATCGTGCGCCGGGACCGCCATGATCGCGCCGGTCCCGTATTCCATGAGCACGTAGTCGGCGATCCAGATGGGCACCGACTCGCCCGTAGCCGGGTTCCGAGCGTACGAGCCGACAAACACCCCGGTCTTTTCGCGGTCGCCGACGCGGCGCGAGACGAGGTCTTTTTCCGCTGCGCGGCGGCGATAGCCGTTTACCTCGTTCCACTGCTCGTGGGCCGTCACGGCGTCCACGATGGGGTGTTCCGGCGCCAGAACCAGGTATGTCGCACCAAACACGGTGTCCGGCCGAGTCGTGTACACACGAATCGGTCCACCGGACGGTGTCTCGAACACCAGTTCCGCCCCCTCCGACTGCCCGATCCAGTTCGTCTGCATGAGTCTGGTGGAGTCGGACCAGTCCAGCGTCTCGAGATTCTTGAGAAGTCGAGCGGCGTACTGCGTGATCGTGAAGAACCATTGCTCGAGGAACCGCTGTTCCACGCGAACCCCTGGGTGTCGCTCGCAGTTGCCGTCGATGACCTGCTCGTTTGCCAACACGGTCTTGCACTCGGGACACCAGTTCACGGGAGCTTTCTTCTTGACTGCGAGCCCGGCATTGAACAACTGCAAGAAGATCCATTGGGTCCA